>JBBQPW010000123.1:0-7100 GCA_038216845.1 Gaiellales bacterium
TCTTCACCATGCCGTCCCGGACCGGATCGGAGGGGTGGAGGAAGACGATGGGAATGCGATCTTTCGGTAGCGCGGTCGCCTCCTGGGCGGCGCGAATCGATGTGTCCTCGAAAGCGACGATCACGTCGACGCGCTCGCGGACGAACTCCCTGGCCTGCGCGGCAGCGGCTTCCGGCTCCAGGTTCCGCCAGATCAGCTGAACGTTCTTGCCCTCGATCCATCCCAGCTCCTGGAGGCGGGCTATTAGCGAGTCCCGGGACGGAGGAACGTGATCGATCCCGACATGCATCAACCCGACGCGCCGAACCTTGGTGGCTGAGCTGTCGCTGTTCGAGCCCGAGCAGGCGGTGAGACCGGCAGTGACGAGGACGGCGCTGCAAAGCGCCAATAGCAATGCGCAGGTCGATAGCCTTACGCGCGGCCGTGGCGCGGCACGAGCGAGAAGACGAGCCCCACGAGTGCGCCCCTGATCAGGAAGCATCGGCATGGCAAGACCTCCTCTCCGTCGGATGCGTCCAGCGTCCACGCAGCCAACAATAGGAGGAGCAGGCACGTACGCCAACCATGTCCGCTTGCTTTTGATGGGGGTGCTGGCACACCGCTCGGTGGAGGGCTGGGTCCGCGTCCCGGGAACGATCACGCCCGAGCGCGCGCGCAGTAGCGGCGCACCTGGTCCGGGAACGCTCCGACGCTGATCGGCTTCTCGAGGTAGCCGGAGAAGCCGGCGGCGAGCAGCCAGTCACCGTCGCCCACGAGCGGCAGCGCGCTCAGCGCAACGACCGGGATCCGCGCCGTCCGCTCCCCGTCCGCGAGCGCCCGGGCCGCGTCCGTACCGTCCATGTCGGGGAGCCGGAGGTCCAGCAGGATTACGTCCGGCAGGTGCTCGACCGCGAGCGCGATTCCCTCGGCGCCACTTGCCGCCTGGAGCGTCCGGAACCCGGCAGCGCGCAGCACGTCGCGGGTGAGCTTCAAGTTCTTCTCGTTGTCGTCGACGATCAGGACGAGCAGGGGCTGCGTGCCTGCCTGTCCGGCGGGGAGCACGTCTGGAGGCGGCGTCACCAGCGTATCCTTCGTCCATGCCGATCCGGCTCGTACTCGCCGAGGACCATTACCTCGTCCGTGAAGGCATACGACGCCTGCTCGAGACGCGCCCCGAGTTCGAAGTCGCGGCCGTGTGCGGCGACCTCGGGTCGCTGCTCGCCGCAGTCGAGATCGAGCGGCCGGATGTCGTCGTCACGGACATCCGCATGCCGCCGGGCGGCACCGACGAGGGGATCCAGGCCGCCGAGCGGCTGCGCGACACGAACCCCGAGATCGGCGTCGTTGTCCTCAGCCAGTACGCGAACCCGAGCTACGCGCTCGCGCTCCTGGAGCGCGGCAGCGCGCGCCGCGCCTACCTTATGAAGGAGCGCGTGAAGGATCTCGGACAGCTCGAGGACGCGATCCGGACCGTCGCAGAGGGCGGCTCGGTGATCGACCCGAAGGTCGTGGAGGCGTTGGTGGCGGAGAATGCGCGCGCCGAGGAATCGCCGCTCAACCAGTTGACGCCGCGCGAGCGCGACGTGCTCCGCGGGATGGCCGAGGGGAAGAACAACGCGGCGATCGCCGCTGCGCTCTTCCTGACCGAGAGATCTGTCGAGAAGGTGATCCACTCGATCTTCCTAAAGCTCGGGCTGACGTGGGAGAAGACGGTCAACAAGCGCGTCACGGCAGTGATCCTCTACCTGGCTGAGAGCGGCTAGCCTCATCCCGAAAGCGGGAGCGAGCCGGAGACGCGCGTGCCGCCGCCGGGCTCTGACGTGACCGTCAGCCGACCGCCGAGCGCTTCAACGTGGTCGCGCAGGCGCTCGAGCCCCGCATCCGAGTAGCTACCGGCCTCGACGACCTCGAACGTCAGCTCACTCCCCTCGTCTCGGAGCGTGGCCGTCGCCTGTGCCCCGGCGGCGGCGTGCTCGAGCGCTTCGAGCCAGCACCAGTGGACCGCCGCCACGATCTCACATGGGTAGCCTGCGCCGGCTGCGATCTCGACGGAGGCACGGACGCGGGCGCTAATCGCCGCCGAGCGCAGCACCGCGGCGAGGCCGCCCGCTTCGAGCGGCGGGTAGATCCGCTGCGCAAGCTGCGCCGTTTCGTCCAGCGCCTGCTGCACGTCACGCCCCATTTCTTCAAGGAGCGTCTTGGCCGCAGCAGGATCGGCGTCTGTCAGCTGGCCCGCGAGCTGCTGGTTGACCGCGAGTGCGACGAGGTGCTGCTGCACGCCCTCGTGTAGCTCACGCTCGATTGTGCGGCGGTCGGCATAGGCGGCCAGCAAAAGCCGCTTCCGCGACGCACGCAGCTCTGCGAGCTCGAGCCGCAGGCGGTCGAGCGTTTCCTCCAGCACATCGACAAGCCGAGACTCCAGCGTGATCGACCTCCCAGCCGGTCTTTCCGGAAGTTGTCCGTCATCGCACCGGCGGCGTCAAGTGTTCCAGCACCCTTCATACGCGATGGCAGCCTCCCGCCGCACTCGCCTGCTGGCGCCGTAGCCCCCGCGGCCGCTGGTTTCTAGCCTCCTCGCTATGTCCATTCGTTCGACGTCCCCAAAAGAGGAGGGAGAAAGCAATGAAGCTCAATCGAAGGCTCGCTGTCGCCGCTACCACTGCAGCCTACGTCTTCGACGCCCCGTCATCATGCGACGCTGCGCAAGCCGCGCAGCGCGCCGGCCTCAATCCCATCCGCGTCGTCGAGGCGATCTCGTCCGGAAAAAAGGAGGAGTGATGCGCTTTCTACGCTCGAAGAAGTTCCCCGTTCTGTTGGCTGGCGTTGTCACAGCCGGCATCACAGCCGCGATCGCGTTCTCAGCTGTGATCTCGCAATCCGTGATTACCGACACCACTTCGGTACACCTCCGCGTCCAGCGGACGATCGCCGACGGCTTCGACTCCGGCTGGCACGTCCATCCTGGGATCGCGATCGTCCAGGTCGAGGAAGGCGCGATCCAGATCTACGAGAACAGCTGCATCCCGAAGACGGTCGGACCGGGTGAAACGTCGATCGAGATCCCGTTCCGGCCCGTCCGCGCGATCGCGACGGGGCACGTCGTGTGGACGACGACCTTCGTCCTCAACGGCCCGGACACGTATCAGATTCCTCTGTCCCGCTACAGCCCTGGCCTTAACCCCTGCCCGACGCTTCCGTAAAGCGCACGAGGCAAGGCATGAGATGCCCAGGGAGCAAGGCGGCGGTCCTCGATCTTGGCAGCTGAACAGTGGAGGGTGCGCAATGCCCCACCCTCCACGCCTCTACGCAAAAAGGCCCGTCGTACGCGATGGCAGCCTCCCGCCGCACCCGCCTGCTGGCGCCGTAGCCCCGGCGGCTCCTGGCTCCTAGCCTCGACCTGATCCTCGCTACATCCATTGGTTCGACTTCATCAAAAGGAGGAGAAGACAATGAAGCTCAATCGAAGGCTCGTGGTCGCCGTGGCCGTGAGCGCGGTCGCCGGCACCGCAGCTGTCGCAACGATCGCGCTCGCAAGTACTGGTACCAGCACGTCAAAGACCCTTGCACCCCGGTCGACGTTCTTTAACAGCGTCCAGGTGAATGACGATCGGATCAAGTTCCAAACCAAGGATCCGACCGACTTCGTAGTGGCGGAGGTGACGTTCCTGCCGCACGCCTATTCGGGCTGGCACCACCACCCCGGCGTCATTTTGGTGCTCGTCAAGTCCGGCCGCGTTACGACGCACGACGAGAACTGCCAGACGAAGACGTACGGTGCCGGGGAGGCGTTCGTCGAGAGCGGGACGGCGCCGTTCATGGTTAGCAACGAGAGCGATACGGAAACCGCTGTCGATGTCGCGACTCAGGTTGCACCGGCTGGAAGCCCGTTCCGGGTCGATGACGAGCCTCCACCCTGCGCATAGCCAGAGCCTCGTCCGCCGGGCCGGGCTCTCTTCGCCCCGGCCCGGCCCGGCCCGGAGTAGTTGGGCCACATGCCGAGGTACTCGTCGAGGCGGGGCTGCCCGTCTCGTCGTCGCGCGCCGCAACGCGACACCGACCTCGTTGAGCTGGAGTACTTCGAACGATGGATCTCGAGCGCGTCCTACGAGCCGGCGTGCCTGCGTGCTTGCGGGCCTCCCAAGCCCTCTACGGGTCGGCGTGCCGACCTGTTCCGCCTCAGGCCGCAACTCCAGTGCTGTACTTCGCTTTCAGATAGGCGAGGTACGGCTCCGGGTCGATCGGGCCGTCGACGACCCGATCGAGCGTCTCCTGTGGCGTGAACTTCCTGCCGAGTGCGTACAGGTTCTCGCGCAGCCAGCCGCCCAACGAGGCGAACTCGCCCGCCTCGATCTGCACGTCGAGATCAGGCAGCGCCTCCTGTGCCCTCTCCCAGATCTGCGCCGAGATGACGTTCCCGAGCTGGTAGGTCGGGAAATAGCCAAAGCCGCCGAAGGCCCAGTGGATGTCCTGCAGGACGCCGACGCGGTCCTCCGGGACGTCTGCGCCGAGCAGGTCCGCGAAGCGCGCGTTCCACGCCTCCGGCAGTTCGGCTGTCGTCACCGCACCCGAGATCAACTCCTGCTCCAACTCGAAGCGCAGGATGATGTGGAGGCCGTAGGTCACCTCGTCGGCATCGACCCGGATGAACGAGCGCCGCACGCGGTTCAGCGCTGCGTAGAACTCCTCGACGCCGACATCTCGAAACGAAGCGGGAAATGCGGCCTGCAGCCGCGGGTAGAAGCCGCGCCAGAACGGGAGTGAGCGGCCGACGACGTTCTCCCACAGGCGGCTCTGGGACTCGTGTAGCGCCGACGACGCGCCGCTGCAGAGGGGCGTTCGCTCGAGCGTCGTGCTCACGCCGTGCTCGTACAAGCCGTGGCCGCATTCGTGCATCGTGCTGAACAGCGAATGGAGATCGTTGTCGACGTAACGCGTTGTCACGCGGATGTCGTGGGTTGCGATTCCGAGGCAGAACGGGTGGACAGTCGTGTCGAGCCGGTAAGCGCCCGGTTGAAGCCCGAACAGCGCGAGTACCTCTCGCCCGAGTCGATCCTGCGACGCTTCGTCGAACGGGCCGCGCATGAAATCCGGCGTGTCGTCTGTCGCGACCTCCATCACGAGTGCTTTGAGCGCCGGCTTCAGCCGGTCGAATACGGCACGCACTTCGGCGGTTTTCATTCCCGGCTCGAAGTCGTCGAGAAGGACGTCATAGGGCTCGGCTGTCTCGTCGAAGCAGTCGATGTAGCGCTTCCGTAGCTCGAGGTTCTTGTCGAGCCACGGCCGAAACGCCGGATAGTCGTTGTCGGCCCGCGCAGTCGCCCACGCCTCCTGGGCCTCGGAGGCTACGAGGGCCAGCTCCGCCGCGAGCTCGGTCGGGACGCGGCTCGCCTTCTCCCAATCGCGCCGCGCGACCCTGATCAAGCTGGCGTCATCGGAGTCGTAGTCGAGCGAGTCCTCGAGCGGGCGCAGCTCCTCCAACAGGCGGCCGATGGCAGGATCGATGAACCGTTCGTGTGAGACCGCCTCGAGCGTCGCGATCTGGTGCGCACGAACGGGCGCTCCGAGGGGCGGCATCTTCACCAGCTGATCCCACTCGATCAGCATCAGTGCCTGCCGGAGATCGTGGATCTCGGACAGGCGTTGGCGCAACTCGATGAATGCGGCATTCCCGGCGATTGGACTCACCTTCCTTGGACTCGGCTCGGACGACGCGGCAGAGAGTAGCCGAGCAACGAGTCGAGCGACTGCCCCTATACGGGGTCAGCTGACCCCGGGCTAATCCGGGCTACTTTCGCGGGAACGCGCGACGGGCGGTCGGTCGGAACTGCGCTCCGTCCCAGATCCGTGTCACGACTACGAGGCGTTCGTCGTCCCACTCGTAGACATGAACGCCTTGTGCCTCGCCCAGCCGGTGCGGTCGCGGGCGCCCGAGACCGGGCGCTGTCGCCAGAACGAGGCTGCCGGCGCCGGCCGTTGCTTCGATCTCATGGCGCTCGACCGTCGTACTCTGGTGGATGTGGCCGCCGAGAACGAGCTCGGTGCCTGCGGCTGCGAACACTTTTAGCGCGAAGTCACGGCCCTTGAGTGGGAACTTGCGTGACGTGCGCCACGGCGCCCCTCCGAGGTGGTGATGCATTGCGATCACTCGGAGCGCACCTGACGGCGCTGTCGCGAGCGTCTCCGCAGCATGAACGAGCCGTGCTGGGGACAGGCGTCCTCCCTGTTGGCGCCACGGGCGGACCGAGTCGAGCCCGCACACCACGAGCGAATCTGACCGATACACGGGGTCGACCGTCCCGAAGGCTCGCTCGAACTCCGCCCAGGGGCGCGAGAACCGCGCCGGAAACGAGTACGGGATGTCGTGGTTTCCGGGAACCGCGAGCACCGGCGTGTCGAGCCCGTCGAGCACGCTCTTGGCGTGCGCGAGTTGCTCGGCGCGGCCCCGGTGGGAGAGGTCTCCGGTCGCGATCACAAGCTCCGGGTCGACCTCGGCCACCAATGCGGCGAGCCCCTCGAACAGCCCAGCCGCCTCGTGTCGGCCCGCGTGGAGGTCGGAGACATGAAGCGCGCGTGTCGGCACCGCCGACCGAGGCTATACACTCGGCAAGATGTCGGAGCAGGCGCCCGAGATCTTCGACGACCTCTACCTCGGTCTCCGAGCCGGCGGAGCGCTGCGTAAGCAGCGTCGCGGCGAGGAGCTGACAACCGAGGAGGTTGAAGTCCTCTCGCGCTGGCAGCGCCTGTCGATGTGGCGGAAATCGCTCGCGATCGGCGCCTTCGCGGTCGGCACGTTCGGCCTCGGTGTCACGGTCGGAGGTCTCGTCTTCGGCCGCCGCCGCAAGCACGCCTGAGAACTCGAATCAGAATGAGCTCCGGTGCCGGGGCGGGCTGGGTACGTGCGATGCAAGGACGCAGGGAGCCCCAATACGTGACGTATTGGGGCGACCGAGGACGCCGCAGCGTGCGTACACAGCACGTCACGGCGGCACAAAGCCTCATTCTGATTCGAGTTCTAAGAGCCGGCAAAGCGAACACGTGTTCCCGTCCGACCGGGCGCGCTAGACTCGGTCGATGGCCTCTGAAGAGCTGATCGTCCACGGTGCGCGCGAGCACAACCTCAA
>JBBQPW010000124.1:0-7099 GCA_038216845.1 Gaiellales bacterium
GCCTTCAGGAGCAGGGAAACCGTGCGCGATGAGCGTCGTCTCGAGCGCGACGACGGCGGCGTTGTCGGCGAGCGCAGTCGCGACTTCGTCCGAGACGCGGATCAGCGGGCCCACGGATCGAGCCTAGATGATCGCGGCCGCCTAGACACGCTGTGAGCCTTGGGGTCCTGACCCCACCGCTAACCCGCTGTTGGCTCTGCTCGTCGCGGAGTCGTCTCAGTTGACCGCGGCATCGCTCCGACCCGCGCAACACATCGCGCCGCGGCATCCATTGCGAGATTGCGGCCGGCCACGATCCACCCCGCTGCGAGCGCGTCGCCCGCTCCGGTCGTGTCGACGACATCGACCGGCGCGGCGCCCCGTTCCTCACCGTCGAACGAAACCCCGCACGCGCCCCGCTTGAGAATCCAAGTCATCCCCCGAATCGCGCCGCCGATCGCCCGATCCTCGTCCTCGTTGCAGAAGACGACATCGGGTGCGAGCGCGACGACGAGCTCGCGGAAGAGCTCTGCACCACATGTCTCGATCACCGTCGAGGCCGAGAGATCGATGCTCACGACAGCTCTATGCGCTCGCGCGAGCTCGGCGGCTCGGCGTGCCGCCGACCGTCCCGGCTCGCCGGCAAGGCAGTAGCCCGACACATGCAAGTGGTCGCACCCGACGAACCAGTCGGGGTCGAGCTCGTCCGCCCGGAGTTCGGCGGCCACGCCGCGATCGGACGCCATGGAGCGCTCGCCGTCGGCCGTGACCACCGAGACGACGATCCCCGTGCTGCCGGTCACGACCGGGCCGCAGAGCTCGACGCCCAGATGGTGTAGCGAGGATGCGGCGAGCGTTCCGCCTTCGTCGTCGGCGAGCTTGGCGACCAGGCGTGCTCGGGCGCCGAGCGCCGCCACCCACGCCGCAACGTTCGCCGCCTGTCCGCCGGCCGAGACGACGGTTCGCGCAGGTGTGTCCGCTCCGGTGACGAGCGGTCGGTCGAGCCGCGCCACGACATCGAGGTGGAGATCGCCGAGAGTGCAGACGAGCATCGATCTAGAATCGTGGCATGGATGGAGAGCGGAGGCGCCGGGACCGTGCCCGATCGCTCGTGATCGGCGGCCTACTTGGCGCGTCGGCGGTGTTCGCCACGGGTAAACGCCAGCGGCGTCGGCGGAAGCGTGCGACGCCGTCGGGCCTCGCCGCGTTCGAGAGCGCACCATGCTTCCGCGAGCTCCTCGAGAACGAGGACAGCGAGCCGCGCGTCTGACTACTGGCGCGAGAAGCGGTGCTCCGTCGCGAGGACGATGTCGAGGTTGATCACGGAGTCGTCCAAGCCGAGCTCGCGGCCGAGGCGTTCGGTCGCCTCCGCGAGAGCAAGGAAGCGTGGTGGGGTCACGGTTGCCTCGCGGGTCCGTACGACGAGGAACGGGCCGAAGCGCCGCACGTCGAATGCAGCGGCCGGCTCGGGCGAGCGCAGCGCGATCGTCATCGCGGGCGCGCGGTTGTGGGAGTCGCTCGCGTCGAGGATGAAGACACCGCGGCCGAGCGGCGAGCTCCGTTTCAGTACGCGGTAGGCGAGTACCGCGTCAGCGCGCGGAACGATGGTGGTCGAGAAGCTCCGGTTCTGCTCCCACGCTCCGAGATACACCGGCTCGTAGCCGAAGAGCACGTCGTCAGAGCGTGCGGTGCTCGCGAGCCACGCCGAGGCCTGGTGGCGTGCCGCGACCCGCGCCTGCGGCTCGCCTTCGAGCAGACCGGGCGTCCGGTGCCACACCCAGCCGATCTGGGCGACGAGGAGCGCCGCGACGGCGACCACGGCGAGAGCGGGGAGGCGGCGGACGATTCGCAGGATTCCTGCGGCGACAAGGAGGGAGAAGAGCGGCAGCACGAAGATCAGGTGACGCGTCTGCGGCGCGGCGGCGGTGTGGAGGCGAGCGCCGAGGAACGAGATCGCCGGCACTGCGGCGAGCGACAGCGCGAGGGCGAGTGTCTCCCACCGGACGCTGAGGGCGCCGACGGCGGCCAGGCAGACGATGAGGAGCAGGAGCCAGCGGCGGCCGCTCGAGAAGTCTCCGGCCACCTGCCACATGAAGTCCGCCACGGCACTCGGCCCGCCGAGCTGCCGCCCGCCGCCGCCGACTCCGACGTCGAACCGTCCGGCAAGCGTCAGGTCGGTGAGCCAGAACGGTATGCCGGCGACGAGGACGGCGGCGAACGAGACGATCGCCGCGCGCAGCCGTTCCCGATGCGCGAGCAGGACGAACAGCCCGTGTGCGGCGACCACGAGCGCGCCGTACGGATGGCTGGCGACCGCGGCGAGGATCGCCACGCCCCAGAGCGCCCAGTCGCGCGGGCGGCCTCGATCCACAGCCCGCAAAAGCGCGAGGGCGGCGAGGACCGTCGTGAGCAGGAACAGGCTGTACATCCGCCCGAACGTCCCGTAGAAGAGGAACAGCCAGCTGCCGGCCGCGAGCGTCGTCCCGACCAAGGCGGTGCGCGCGTCAGTCAGCCGCCGTCCGAGCAGTGCCATCGCCGGGATGCTCGCGACCGCGAGGATCGCGGAGATTAGGCGCAGGCCACGCCAGCCGAAGCCCGCGTGCGCGACCCCCCAGGCCAGCAAGAAATGGAGCGGTGCCCCGCCACGCTCGCGTGTTACGTGTCGGATCGTCCCGAAGAGCGAGTCACGTGCGGTGAAGAGCGCGAGCGTCTCGTCTTCGTGCGGCGGCCAGGCGGTCAGCCGCGCGAGGAAGAACGCGGTCGCGGCCAGCGCGATCCCGCCGACTGCGAGCGCGAACCAGCAATCGGCGACGGCTGCCCTCAGCACGAGCGCGCGGAGCCGCGGGGTGGGTTGGGCGTCGACGTTTTGCGTCACGAGGACGCGCATCTTCGCTGCTCCGAGCTACCGGCCACGACTCGAGTCGGTTTTGCTCTCAGCAGCTAGGGCTGCGCGCATCCGCCGATAGCGACGCCAGTTGCGTCCGATGACGATTCCGACGGTCAGCAAGCCGAGTGCGAAGATGGCGACAGGAACGGCGAGCCACCATCTCGCAATTCGACCCTGGCCGTTTGCCGGACTCGGCGCCGTGCTCGTAGGGCCCGCCCCGAAGTCGTTCGGTCCGACGATATGAGGGTGCTTGGTACCGACCGGAGTGAAGGTGGCGGATGTGTACCACCGGTTGACAACCCAGGTGCCGTGTTGCCGAATCACCTGCACGCTGAACGCGATGGCGCCTACCCGTTCGCTGTTGACCCTGCCCCCTGGGCGCGGCTGGATGAGCAGGTCGAACGTGACGCTGTTCGCACGAGCCACGACGTGCGTCCAACCATGGAACTGTCTGCCGAGCGCCGGGAACGCGGCCACGGGCGTGTTTCCGGCAATCCAGTCGGCCCGCGTGGTCGTCCCGCGTAGGTCGGGACCGGCGAGATCCCAGGCGGTTCCGAGGCCGCCGCGGTCGAGGGCTGCGATGACGAAGCGATCGACGACCGCATCGATTCGGCGTCGTTCGACCGCCGGCACGTGCGTTGTGCTAGGCGTGTCGACCGACGCTCGGCCCGAGAAGGTTTCGGGGAGCCTGTGCGGCTCGGGGAGGGCGAGGATCGCAACGACGACCAGGGCCAGGACGATGCCACAGGCTGTGAGCAAGGCAAGGCGGCGCCGCTGTCTCGGCGATGCCGGAAGGAGCGTGACGATCATCGCCGCAGTTTAGAGCGCTAGGTGGAGCAGCTGGAGTGCGCGGTTGCGATGCGCGTCCTGCACCGTGATGGCAGCTTCCGCGTCTCCACGCTCGACGGCTGCGAGGATCGCGCGATGCGCCCGATCGCCCTCGGCGGTCTCGTCCTCGAGCGCGTAGTAGAGCGCGCGGTAGGCCTCGGTCGAATCCCAGAGGAGATCGATCAGCCGCGAGAGCGTACGGCTGCCGGCGAGGGCGTGAAGCCGATCGTGGAAGCGCCGGTTGGCAGCGAGCTGGCCTGCGATGTCGCCGTCTCGACCGGCTGCAAGGCACGCGTTTGCGGAGTCGCGCAGCGCGGCGACATCAGCGGCGGTTGCCAGCGGAACCCCGCCGCGCAGCGCCTCCGTCTCGAGCAGCCGACGCAGGCGGTAGACGTCGTCGAGCTCGGAGAGATCGAGCTCGGTGACGGCGTACCCCCGGCGCGGCCGGTACGTGACGAGCCCTTCTCCCGCGAGCCCTCGCAGGGCCTCTCGGACGGGAATCATGCTCACGCCTGCGCGCTCCGCCCAGGCCTCCTGGTTGACACGCTGCCCCGGGCGGAGCTCGCCTTCGAGGATCGCGGCGCGCAAAGCCGACGCCGCGCGCGCCTGTGCGGTCGGCGTCGTGGCGGCCCGCGGCGCAACCGCCATCCGGATCAGCGGAACGCGCTCTGACCGGTGAGCGCCTGGCCGACGACGAGCGTGTGCACCTCGTGCGTGCCCTCGTAGGTGAGCACCGATTCGAGGTTGTTCGCATGTCGGATCACCGGATACTCGAGCGTGATCCCGTTGCCGCCGAGGATTGTCCGGGCACTGCGGGCGACCTCGATTGCGCCGCGCACGTTGCCCATCTTCCCCATGCTGACGTGCTCCTGGCGCAGGGTCCCGTTGTCCTTCATCCGGCCGATGTGCAGTGCGACGAGCGTGCCGCGGTTCACCTCGAGCGCCATCTCGGCGAGCTTCTGCTGCGTCAGCTGATACGCCGAGATCGGCTTGCCGAAGACGATCCGCTCCTTCGCGTACTCGAGCGCGGACTCGAGACACGCGCGCCCGGCCCCGACCGCGCCCCACACGATCCCGTAGCGCGCTTCGTTCAGGCACGAGAGCGGCCCGCGAAGTGTCGAGACGCCGGGAAGCAGGTTCGCGTCCGGCACGCGGACGTCCTGCAGGACGAGCTCCGACGTGACCGAAGCGCGCAGCGAGAGCTTGTGGTGGATCTCCGGCGCCGTGAACCCGGGCATGCCCCTCTCGACGAGAAACCCACGGATGGCGTTGTCGTCGGTGCGCGCCCAGACCACGGCGACGTCCGCGATCGTCCCGTTCGTGATCCACATCTTCGCTCCGTTCAGGATCCAGTCCGAGCCGTCGCGCCGCGCGTGGGTTCGCATCGAGCCGGGGTCGGAGCCGGCGTCGGGCTCCGTCAGACCGAAGCAGCCGATCGCCTCGCCCGTGTGCATGGTCGGCAGCCACCGCTCCTTCTGCTCCTCGGAGCCCCAGCGCCAGATCGCGAACATCGCGAGCGAGCCCTGCACCGAGACGGCGCTCCGGACTCCCGAGTCGCCGGCCTCCAGCTCCAAGCAGGTGAGGCCGTAGGCGACGGCGCTCGCGCCAGGGAGGCCGTACCCGTCGAGGTGCATCCCGAACAAGCCCAGCTTGCCGAGCTCCGCGATCAGCTCACGCGGCAGGATTCCCTGCTCGAACCACTCACCGACGTACGGGATCACCTGCTCGCGCACGCACTGGCGGACGGTGTCGCGGATAGCCTTCTCCTCGTCGTCGAGGAGCGCATCGAGTGCGAGAAAGTCGAGCGGATCGAGCGCCTGAAGCTCGGACGTGGCAGTCACTTGATTCCTCCGATGACGGGTGGCGACCGCGAGATTCTATAGAAAATGCGCGGTAGCGTGCCAACGGCCGTCACTGCGCGCGACGCGAACGTCGAGGCCGAAGCAGGCGCTTAGTGACGCGTCGGTGAGCGCCTCGTCGACATGACCCGCCGTGACGATCCGGCCGTCCCGCAGGAGGAGCGTGTGCGTCGTCTCCATCGGCAGCTCCTCGAGGTGGTGGGTCGTGACGACGACTGTGAGGGTGGGGTCTCCCGCAACGACCTGGCCGAGTGCTGCGAGCAGCGTCTCGCGACCTCCGAGATCGAGGCCCGAGCCCGGTTCGTCGAGCAGCAGAAGGCGAGGTTGTGCGACGAGAGCTCGTGCGATCAAGGCGCGGGTTCGCTCGCCGTGCGAGCAGACTGCAAAGCGGCGGTCGGTCAGATGGGCAACGCCCATCGTCTGGAGGTGCGTTGCCGCGCGGTCTCGATCGTCGGCTGTCAGCCGTTCCTCGAAGAGCCCGATCGTCGCGGTCGCGCCCGTTCTGACCACCTGGGTGACGGTGAGATCGGGGGAGAAGCGCCGCCCGAGCCGCGCGTCCACGAAGCCGATCCGCTCGCGCAGCCGAAAGACATCCGTTCTGCCCAGCCGCTCTCCGAGGATGTCGACGCTTCCTCTACTCGGGAACTCCTCGGCCCCGAGCACGGTCAGGAGCGTTGTCTTGCCGGCGCCGTTCGGGCCGAGTAGCGCCCACAACTCCCCGGCACCCGCCTGCCAGTCCACCCGGTCGAGAATGGGTCGACGGACTCCGGCGTCGGCGTCCCAGCGCCAGACGGCGACCTCGGCGAGGGTGAACGCGGTTGCGCTGCTCACCCGTCGACCGTACGTTCCCGTGTGTTGCAGGCGCGGCAGTGGGTGTCTAGACTCATTGACTGACTAGTCAATCGAACGCTATCTGAGGCACCTGGGAGGGTTCGTGATGGCCAGCACGGAGACAGACATCGCCCGCGGGGTGTCCTTCGCTCTCACCGAAGAGCAGGCGGGCCTGCGCGCTCTTGCCCGTGAGTTCGCGGAGAAGGAGATCCGCCCCAGGGCGGCCGAGTACGACGAGAGTCAGACCCATCCGATCGACATCGTCGTCGAGGCGCACGAGCTCGGCCTGATGAACCTGCACGTCCCCGAGGAGCTCGGCGGGCCTGAGCTCTCCTGCTTCGACGGCATGCTGATCAACGAAGAGCTGAATTGGGGCTGCTCGGGCATCGGCACGACGCTCGTCGTCAACGGCCTCGGCGCAGGCCCCGTGCTGATCGCGGGAACGGACGATCAGAAGCGCCAGTGGCTTCGGCCGCTGATCGAGGAGCCCATCCTTTGCTCCTTCGCGCTCACGGAGCCGGACGCCGGATCGGATGCGGCACGGATCAAGACGACTGCCGATCGTGTCGGCGACGAGTATGTGCTCAACGGCTCGAAGATGTTCATCACGAACGCGGGACATGCGGCCTGGGCGGTCGTGTTCGCCTCGACGGATCGCTCGAAGGGGAACCGGGGGCTGTCCGCGTTCGTCGTCCCGATGGATTCCGACGGCGTG
>JBBQPW010000125.1:0-7087 GCA_038216845.1 Gaiellales bacterium
TGGAGCACGTCGATTCCCGTTACTCCCTCGTGATCATCGCCGCCAAGCGCGCGCGGCAGATCAACAGCTACCACCATCAACTCGGTGAGGGAATGGGTTTCGAGGACGCTCCGCCGCCGCTCATCGAGTCGCGCTCGAAGAACTACTTGACCATGGCGATGGAAGAAGTCGCCAAGGGCAAGATCAAGTACGCCTACACGAGCAGGTAGGTCCGCGGCTCCCGAGAGATTCACCGTGTGCCCGTTACAGGGCACACTTTGTCGATGGCGCGCATCGTTCACGGCATCACGGGTGGAATCGCCGCGTACAAGGCGTGCGAATTGACGCGCCTGCTCGTGCGTGCCGGCCACGACGTTCTGCCGCTGACGACCGAAGGTGCTGAACGCTTTGTCACGGCCGACACCTTCCTCGCTCTCGCACGCAAGGAGCGGACCACCGACCCGTACCCGCATCTGGCGCATGCCGACCTGCTCGTGATCGCGCCGCTCACGGCGAATACGCTCGCCAAGCTCGCGCACGGCCTCGCAGACAACGTCCTCACCGAAGCGGCGCTCGCGCATCGAGGCCCGTTCCTCGTCGCACCGGCGATGAACACGCGCATGTGGGAGCATCCGGCGACGGCGGCGAACATCTCGCTGCTGCTCTCCCGCGGCGTAGAGGTCATCGGCCCGAAGGACGGCGAGCTGGCAGAGGGAGAGGTCGGCGTCGGGAGGATGGCCGAGCCTGAGGAGATCGCCTCCAGGGTCGAGCAGTTGCTTGCCGGGCCGGTGAGCTCTCTTGCCGGGCGCCACATTCTCGTGACCGCCGGTGGGACGCGCGAGCCTCTCGACTCCGTCCGGTTCGTCGGCAACAGGTCGTCAGGGAAGATGGGCGTGGCGCTCGCGGCAGAAGCGCAGCGCAGGGGCGCGCGAGTCACGCTTCTCGCCGCCCATCTCGCCGTGCCGGCACCCGCCGGCGTCGAGATCGTCGAGACACCGACCGCAGCCGATCTCGAGCGCGAGGCGCTGGCGCGCGGCGATGCCGCTGTCGTCCTGATGGCGGCGGCGGTCGCCGACTACCGGTCGGCGAGCGATCTCTCCGGCAAGCGGCCGAAGTCGGAAGCGAACTGGACAATCGAGCTCGAGCCGACCACGGATGTGGCACGCGCGCTGGGGATCGCCAGGTCGAACGGCCAGCTTCTCGTTGCCTTTGGCGCGGAAGAAGGCGAGTCGGGACTCGAGCGGAAGCGAGCCATGCTCGTCGACAAGGACGTGGATCTCGTGGTCTACAACGACGTGGGCCGCAGTGACATCGGCTTCGGGAGCGACGACAACGAGGTCATCCTCATCTCGAAGACCGGCGAGCGACTAGTGCCGAAGGCCTCCAAGGCTGTCATCGCCGGAGCGATTCTGGACGAGGTCGAGCGGTTGCTCGCGGCACGATGACGAGCTTCGCGCACGACGACGACGTGGAACCAGCCGTGCCAGGCGAGGAGAGCGAGACCTACGACCTGTTCCAGCAGGGTCGCGATCATCTCCGTGGAGGACGACCGAGCCAGGCTTTGGTCGCGCTGGAGAAGGCGAAACGGCGTGAGCCCGAGAAAGCGTCGATCCGCGAGGCGCTCGGCATCGCCTACTTCCGCGTCAGGCGCTGGGCCGAGGCCGAGGCCGAGTTCCGCAAGCTCGTCGAGCTGTCTCCGGTCGACCCGTTCGCTCATCGAGCACTCGCGCGAACACTCGACCGACTCGGTCGTTCAGAGGACGCCCTGCAGCATCACGCACTCGCGCGGATTCTCGACTCCGCTGCCGGAAGCCTCTAGCGCCGGTCGCCGGCGACGCGGCGGACTTCGTCGAGCGTCGTGACACCGGAGATCGACAGCCGGATGCCGTCGTCGCGGAGCGTGAACATGCCTTCGGCGATCGCCGCCGCCTCGATGTCGCGCGTCGGGGCGCCGATCAGCCGGGTGACCTCGTCGCTCATCGGCAGCACTTCGAAGATGCCGATTCGCCCGCGGTAGCCGACGTTGCCGCATTCGGGACACCCGGCGGCTTTGAAGAGCTGTAACTCACCGTACGACGACGGCACCCCGAGTGCGACGAGATCCGCCGGCTCGGGCCGGTAGGGCTCGGCGCAGTCCTGGCACAGCCGGCGGACAAGGCGCTGGGCGACGAAGCAGTTGACGGACGTCGAGATGATTCCGGCATCGATGTTCATGTCAAGCAGCCGCTGGATCGCGGACGAGGCGGTCTGCGCGTGCAGGGTACTGAGGACGAGGTGTCCTGTCATCGCCGCCCGCAACGCGATCTGGGCTGTCTCCTCGTCGCGGATCTCACCAACGAGGATCACGTCGGGGTCCGACCGGAGGATCGTGCGCAGTCCTGCAGCGAAGGTCAGCCCGGCGCGCGGGTTGACCTCGATCTGATCGAGGCCAGGCGCCCGGTACTCCACCGGATCCTCGATTGTCATCAGCGTTCGGTCGGGCGTGTTGAGCTGCGAGAGCGCGGCGTACAACGTCGTCGTCTTTCCCGAGCCAGTCGGGCCGACGACGACGATCGAGCCGAACGGCTGCCTGAGAGCGGCCTCTACGAGCGCTGCGCTCCGCGGCCACATCCCGAGCTCGGCCAGCGATCCCGGCGCATCCCTCTGGTTCAGGATCCGCAGTGTCACCTTCTCGCCGTGGGTCGTCGGCAGAACTGCGATGCGCACGTCGACCGTGTCGCTCCCCCGGCGGATGGTCACGCGACCGTCCTGCGGGGCGCGGCGCTCCGCGATGTCGAGCTCGCCCATGATCTTGAGACGGCTGGTGACGGCAGCCTGGCTGGACCCGGCGATCGATGTCAGATCGCGAACCACGCCGTCGATGCGAACGCGGACGTTGAGTCGACGCTGCTGCGGCGTGAAGTGGATGTCGGACGCGCCGAGGTCGAGCGCGCGGCTGATCGTCTTGTTGACGAAGACAACGGCCGGCGTCTCGTGGTCGAGATCGAGAACCTGTGTCTGGTCATTCGTGTCTTTGTCGTCGACGTCGGTGATCTCTTGAACCTGTTCGTGGACACGGGTGATGGCGCGTTCGATCGCGTCGCTGGACGCCACCCCGACGGTTACGGGAACGCCGAGTGCGAGTCGGAGGTCGTCCGAGAAGAGAACGTTCGTCGGGTCGGCGACGGCCACGAGGATCGAGCCGTCCTCGAGGAAACGCACGGGCACCGCGTGGTAGCGACGAGCCAGGTTCTCGGGTAGGAGGCCCGCCGCGTCCGCCTCGATGACTCCCTCTTCGAGCTCGATGTAGTTGAGCTCGTGCTGTTCCGCGAGAACGCGGGCGATCTGGGCGCGGGTCGTCGCTCCCTGTTCGACGAGAATCTCTCCCAGGCGCCGAGTCGGGTTCGCGCGCTTCTCCTCCAGCGCGCGCTCGAGTTGCTCGGGCGCGACGGAGCCGTCTCGGACGAGCAGCGTGCCGAGAGCGGGCCACGGGTTTCGGGCCGCTTCCACGTGGGGCTTATCGGCAGGGCCGCTCCCTGAGATGAGGGACAATCCCGGCGTGCGTGTCGTGGCTCAGAGGGTTGCCCAGGCCTCGGTTTCGGTCGCCGGAATCGTGCATGGGAGCTGCGAACGCGCTCTTGTGATCCTTGTCGGGATCGCCGCCGGAGACAGCGAGGAGGACCGCCGTTCGCCTGGCCGGCCGGGTCGCGCGACTCCGCGTGTTCGAGAATGACGAGGGACGCCTCGATCGATCGATCGTCGACATCGGCGGCGGCGCCCTCGTCGTCAGTCAGTTCACACTGCTCGCCGACACGAGGAAGGGCAACCGCCCGAGTTTCGCGGCAGCAGCGCCGCCGGACCTTGCGGAGCTGCTCTACGAACGATTCTGCGACACGCTAAGGGCCGAGGGTGTCGAGGTCGCGACGGGGGTCTTCGGCGCGCGAATGGAGCTGACGCTCGTCAATGACGGGCCAGTGACGATCGTCCTCGAGACGTGAACGCCAAGCGGCGCACTGTGCTGCAAGCATTGACCGTGCTGTCCATCGCGACGATGACCTTCGCGGGGCGACGCCGTGCGAGAGCATGAGATCCCAGCCCTGAGATGCTATTCTGACCGAGGTATTACCCCGCTCGCAAGATGGTTTTGCGACGGCGACAGGTTTCACGAGACATGTTTCAAGGGATGGGCGCGAGGCGCCCATTTTTGTTGAGGAGGACGGTCCCGAGGATGGCGATATGGTGAAGAAGGGCGCAACGGTCGACAAGCGGGCCTCGGCAACGAGGACAGCCGGTGGCGGACGCGACGTGTACGGGCGCGAGAAGGCGCTGGCCCGTGAGATCACGCCGGTCGTCGAGAGCAGTATTCCCGGGATCGACGTCCTGGCCGTCGAGCTCGTCTCGCCGAGCCGCTTCTGCGTCTTCATCGACCACGCACAAGGGGTCGACCACGGGCTCTGCAGTCGCGTCACCCATCTGCTCGAGCGTTGGCGGGGCGAGTACACGATCGACGTGTCCTCGCCCGGCCCGAACCGGCCGCTGCGGAAGCCGACTCACTTTGCGCACGCGGTCGGCAGCGTCGTCGCGCTTCGCACCGGCAAAGAGCTAAACGGCGAGATGCGCTTCCGCGGGGAGTTGACCGCTGCCACCCCGAGTAGCGTGACCGTGACGACAGCGGCAGGAAGCCTGGAGATTCCGTACGAGGCGATAGTCCGCGCCAACGTGATCGACGAAACAACCTGATCGACGAGGAGTTGGAACTCACATGAGCATCGAGATCATCGAGAACATCCGCGCGATCGAGCGCGAAAAGGGCATCGAGCAGGATCAGCTCGTACGTGCGCTCGAGGATGCGCTACTCGCCGCGTACAAGAAGACCCCGGGTGCGTCACGTCATGCGATGGTCGAGCTCGACGAGGAAGGTGAGTTCAAGGTGTTCGCGGTCGAGATCCCTGCCGATCTCGAGGAGCGCCTGCTCGACGAGGCGCGCGAGGCCAAGATCGACGAGTTGGAACGGCTCGAGGAGGAGACCGGCGAGCGGCAGCAGACGCTGGTCGACGACAACGAGCTCGAGCTCGACTGGGACCAGGTGCCCGAGCAGCAGATCGCGCGTGCCGACGTCACGCCGACCGACTTCGGCCGGATCGCGGCGATGACGGCGAAGCAGGTCATCCAGCAACGCATCCGCGAGGCCGAACGGGCAATCCGCTTCGCGGAGTACATCGACCGCGTCGGCGACGTCGTCACGGGCATCGTCCAGCAGGCCGGCGACCGCAACAACGTGCTCGTCGACCTCGGCAACAACGTCGAGGCGCTCCTGCCTCGCTCCGAGCAGGTCGACGGAGAGCGCTACGAGCAGGGCTCGCGGATCAAGGCGTGCATCACCGAGGTGCGATCGGGAACGAAAGGGCCGCAGGTGATTCTCTCGCGGCGCGATCCGGAGCTGATCAAGACGCTGTTCGAGCTCGAGGTGCCGGAGATCGCAGACGGCCTGGTCGAAATCCGCGGCGTGGCACGCGAACCGGGGTATCGCGCGAAGATCGCGGTCGAGTCGCACGTCCAGGGAGTCGACCCGGTGGGCGCGTGCGTCGGGCCGCGCGGCTCCCGCGTGCGCATGGTGGTCTCGGAGCTGCGCGGCGAGAAGATCGACATCATCCCGTGGAACGCGGAGCCCGCGCGGTTCGTCGCCAAGGCGCTCTCGCCGGCGCGTGTGCGCGAGGTGTACATCGACGACGAGACGCGCGAGGCGACCGTTGTCGTGCCCGACGACCAGCTTGCACTCGCGATCGGCAAGGAAGGACTGAACGCTCGCCTCGCTGCCCGCTTGACCGGCTGGAAGGTGGACATCCAGTCCGACAGCGAGTTCGCGCAAGCCGAGGCGCAGGCGGCCTTCGCCGGTGCGGGCTCGGACAACGACGACTACTCGAGCCGCTGCTCTGCAATCCTCACGAACGGTAAGCGCTGCCCGAATACGGCGCTGCCCGGCTCGAAGTACTGCGGCGTCGAGCAGCATCAGGCGCTCGCCGGGTCCGAGGCTGCGGTCGATCCCGAGCTGGATCTGACGTCTGAGGACATCGTCGCCGAGGAAGCCGCCGTCGAGGCGGCCGAAGCGAGCGAGCCGACGGAGCCGGGGGAAACTGACGACGGCGTCTGAGCGGACGTGCGCCGGCTGCGGTCGCAAGGCGCCGCAGACCGAGCTGATTCGCTTCGCGGCGGTTGACGGGCACCTGGTGCAGGGACGCACGCTTCCCGGGCGTGGCGCCTACACGTGCCGGCGGCTCGCGTGTTTCGAGCGGGCTGCGACCCGTCGGGCCTTCAACCGGGTACTGCGCACGACCGTGATCGTCGAGCCGCAGCTGGCCGACCTCTACACTGGAGCCTGAATGGCAGACGGACCGAACAAGCCGAACCGCCCGATCCGACCGCGTGGTGGCGCCGCAGGGCGCAAGCGCCGCGTCGTGATCGAGGGAGGCGCGGCCCGCGGACGGGATGTCCGTGCTGCACGGGAGCGCTCGAACAGCACGCCTCGTGCTCCCCAAACCGCGACCCCCCAGACCGGTCCGGTCACTGTCGAGTCCGGCGTCACGGTGCAGAACCTCTCGCAGGCGCTCGGCGTCTCGGTGCCGCAGATCATCAGCTTCCTGATGCGGCTGAATCAGCCGAAGACGGGCCCGCAGTCACTCAGCGACGACGAGGTCGAGCTGATCGCGACCGAGTTCGAGCGCGAGGTGACGATCAAGCATGCGGCCGACGACGATGTCGAGCCGGAGACGTTCGAGGACGCCGAGGCCGACCTCAGCCCGCGGCCGCCGGTCGTCACCATCATGGGTCACGTCGACCACGGCAAGACCACATTGCTCGACGCGATCCGCGAGACATCGGTTGTCGACACGGAGGCCGGCGGGATCACACAGCACATCGGCGCCTACCAGGCCGAGATCAACGGGCGACGGGTGACGTTCCTCGACACGCCGGGCCACGAGGCGTTCACAGCGATGCGCGCCCGCGGCGCGAAGGTGACCGATATCGCAGTCCTGGTCGTCGCTGCCGACGACGGGGTAATGCCGCAGACGCGCGAGTCGATCTCGCACGCGAAGGCAGCAGGTGTGCCGATCGTCGTCGCAGTCAACAA
>JBBQPW010000126.1:0-7010 GCA_038216845.1 Gaiellales bacterium
GCATGTCTCGAGGACGAGCTCGATCGGAGAGGGCTCGATCGTCGGCGTCCACGTCGCCGTTGCGTCGCATGCCGAGATCGGCCGGCACGTTTTCCTCAACCGCGGCAGCTCGGTCGGCCACGACACGCGGATCGGGGACTATGTCTCGGTCCTTCCCGGCGCGAACATCGCCGGCATGTGCGTGGTCGGGCGCGCCGCGTACATCGCGATGGGCTCGATCGTGATCGACCATCTGTCGATCGGCGAGGAGTCGGTTGTCGGCGCCGGCGCGGTCGTCGTCGAGGACGTGCCGCCGAACGTGCAGGTCGTGGGTGTCCCGGCGAAGGTCGTCGGGCGGGGAGTTCAGGGACGGTGAGCATGTTGCCCCTCGTGATCAGCCTCGCCCCGACCGGGATGGTGCCGACCAAGGGCGACAACCCGCACGTCCCGGTGACGCCGGAGGAGATCGCGGCCGACGCTGCGCGGTGCGTCGCCGCCGGCGCGTCGATCGTGCACCTCCACGCCCGAGACGAGGCCGGCGTCCCCACCCACCGCCGCGAGGTCTACGCCGAGATCGTCGCCAAGGTGAAGGAGCAGTGCGGCGACGTCATCGTGTGCGTGTCCACGAGCGGCCGGCGCGCTTCGGAGTTCGAGCAACGCGCGGAGGTGCTCGAACTCGCCGACGACCTCGCGCCGGATCTCGCCTCGCTCACCCTCGGCTCGCTCAACTTCCCGAAGCAGGCGTCGGTCAACGACCCGACGACGATCCAGCGCCTCGCAGAGCGGATGCGCGAGCGCGGGATCGTCCCGGAGCTCGAGGTGTTCAACCTCGGCATGGTCGACTACGCGCGCTACCTGCTCGAGCGTGGCGTGCTCGCACCACAGCTCATCTTCAACATCCTGCTCGGGAACCTCGGGACGCTCGCCGCCACACCGCTCAACCTCGCCACGGTCGTGCAGTCCCTGCCGGCGGGCGCGGCGTGGGCGGCTGCCGGGGTCGGGCGCTTCCAGCTGCCGATGAATGCGCTCGGTGTCGTAACCGGCGGACACGTCCGGGTCGGGCTCGAGGACAACCTCTGGCTCGACACCGAGAGGACGCAGCCCGCGGACAACCTTTCTCTCGTAGAACGCGTCGTCGGGATCGCGCACGCAGTCGGGCGCGAGATCGCGACACCCGCCCAGGCTCGTGAGCTGCTCGGCTTGCGGTCGAGGACAGCAGGCGATGCCTGAGCTACCGGAGGTCGAGGCCTGGGTCCGCGAGCTCGCTCCGCGTGTCTCTCGCTCACCAGTGGAGAAAGCCGGCCCGGCGCACATCGCCACCCTGAAGACCTTCGAGCCGCCCCTCGCGGCGCTCTCGGGGCGCCGGTTCGACGGGGCTAGGCGGCGCGGCAAGAATCTGCTCTTCCCGACCGACGACGACGAGCTCGTTCTCCGCGTACACCTGATGAGCGCGGGCCGCCTGCGCTACCACGCGCCGGGAGCGAAGACCCCGAAGACACCGATGTTCCGGCTCCGGTTCGCCGATGCGGCGGAGCTCGTGCTGACCGAAGGTGGGAAGAAGAAGCGAGCCGGCGTGTGGCTCCTCACTCCCGCCGCGCTCGAAGCCGAGCTCGCGCACCTCGGGCCTGATGCACTCGGGCTCCCGCGCGCGACCCTGCGCGCGATTCTGGAGCGCGAGCGCCGCCAGCTCCACCCGCTCCTCCGCGACCAGCGCGCGCTCGCGGGGATCGGCCGCGCTCACGCGAACGAGATCCTCTGGCGCGCAAGGATCTCCCCGTTTGCGCTCTCCACCCAGCTCGACGGAGCCGAAGTCGAACGACTCGCGGTCGCGATCGAAGACGACCTGACGCGAGCGCTCGAGCTCCGCGAAGCCGGCAAGGGCGACGCCGACGTCTACCGCATCCACAACCGCCTGGGTGAGCCGTGTGCCGTGTGTGGGGACACGATCCGGCGGGTCGATTTCGAGGAGCACACGATCTACTACTGCCCCAACTGCCAGACGGGCGGGCGCGAGCTCAAGGATCGACGCCTGTCGCGCCTGCTCCGGTGACGAAGGCTCCCGCAGTTCCCGGCGCAAGGCGAGCGCTCTCGCTGCTGGCAGTAGGGCTCGTCTGCTCGATGGCGACCTGGTTCTCGGCGTCGGCCGTCATCCCCCAGCTGCGCGCCGACTGGGGACTCTCGCGCTCCGCTGCATCCTGGCTCACGATCGCCGTCCAGCTCGGCTTCGTGGTCGGAGCGCTTGCCTCGTCGCTCGTCAACCTCGCCGATGTCGTGACACCGCGGCTCGTCATCTTCGTGGGCTCGATCGGAGCCGCCGGCGCAAACGTGCTGCTGGCACTGGCTCACGGACCTGGCGCGGCGATCCCGTTGCGGTTCGCAACCGGCTTCTTCCTCGCCGGCGTGTACCCACCAGCACTGAAGCTGATGTCGACCTGGTTCCGCAAGGGCCGCGGCACGGCGCTCGGCGTGCTCGTCGGAGCGTTGACCCTCGGCTCGGCCTCGCCCCATCTCGTCAACGGGTTGGGCGGGCTCGGCTGGCGCAGCGTGATCGTGGTCACGTCAGCCCTCACCGTCGTCGGCGGTGTGATCGCCGTGCTCGCCGTGCCGGAGGGGCCGTACCCGTTCCCGCGCGCGGTGGTCGACCCGAGCCAGGTGCGGCTCGTGTTCGCGAACCGCGGTGTCCGCCTTTCCTCGCTCGGCTACTTCGGCCACATGTGGGAGCTCTACGCGATGTGGGCCTGGTTCTTCGTCTTCGCGTCCGACGCACTGTTCGCGAGCCGCAGCGCCGCCGCATTGACGACGTTCGCGGTGATCGGTGTCGGCGCCCTGGGCTGCGCCGCGGGCGGTGTTCTCAGCGATCGGCTCGGCCGAGCAGAGGTCACCGCTGCGGCGATGGTGTGCTCCGGCGTCTGCGCGCTCACGATCGGCCTGCTCCCGACGTGGGCGGCGATCGCAGTCGGTCTCGTCTGGGGATTCACCGTCGTCGCAGACTCCGCCCAGTTCTCGACCCTGGTGACGGAGTACGCCGAACCGGCCTACGTGGGAACCGCGCTCGCCTTTCAGCTCGCCGTGGGATTCACGCTCACCGTCGCCACGATCTGGCTGATTCCGATCGCCCGCGATGCCGTCGGTTGGCGCTTCGCGTTCGCGTTCCTGGCGCTGGGACCGGCGCTCGGGGTGATCGCGATGCTCCGGCTGCGGGCGCAGCCCGAGCCCGGCTAGTGGCTAGCTACTTCTTGCGCTTGGCGAAGACAGCACGGGCGGCCGACGCGCTCGTCATCGGCAACGAGCACAGCACGCGGGTTCCCCGACACGCTCCCGCCCAATGCGCGAAGCGCCAACCCGCCGCCGGCACAGCACGAAGGGAAAGGCCGGTGTAGGAGGTAACGGCCAGCCGGCACCTCGCCGTACACGCGGCTGCCGTCGAGCTCGTACGCACCCCACCGTGGCCCGTGACGGCGATCGTCAACGGGAACGTGGCCGGCGCGAAGAGAGCAGTGGCGGTGGTGGCCGCCGCAAGCGCGACCGTACAGGCGGCGGCGCCGGTACAGCCGCCAGTCCATCGAACGAATCGCATGCCGGGTCCAGCCACCGTCCCGAGCCCAACCGCCTGGTTCGCGTCCCAATCGGACTCGCACGACGCCGTGCACGAGATGCCGGGCACATCGCTCGTCACGGTGCCGGCGCCCTGGATGATCACCGAGAGATGAGACTGCGGCGTGTCGAGATGACGTAGCCACCGCGAGTCCTGGAGGTCGAACCAGGAGCCCGAATGCGCGTAGTAGTCGTCGTGACCGACGTCGAGCGTGAGGCCGGACAGCGGGGTCCCGTTGGCGACCGGATAGAGGATGTCGAGCTGGGAGTCGCACGGGTGGCCGTTGTCTCCGGGACAGGGGTGCGGTGGCCCCGAGGGCGGCAGAGCTCCCATCGCATGCAGAAGCTCGTGAGCCGCGACGTCCGAGCTGGGAAGCCCTTGACACGCGTTGATGAAGACGATCGCGACGCCTTCGCCTTCTGGCGAGCCGCCACCTTCGCCACAGATGTTCGAGCCGTCGTTGGGCCCGTCGTAGTAGATGACGTATTTGTTCACGGGAGACGCAAAGCCCGCCGCGCCCAGGCTCACGAGGATGCGCTCGAAGCGGCCTACGATCGGCTGCAGCTCGGCGGCCGTCGACGTCAGCTTCACGAACGAGATGTCGAGTTGTTGGCCGCAGCCGAAGCCGAGCGTATCGAACCGCGGGGTCCGCGTCGGATCCTGGCCACGCCACCAGGCATCGATTGTCTCGGCGTCGGTCTGCATCTGCGTGCCGACCACGGTCGCGAGCCGATCGGCTCCGTCGGACGGGATCGCGTAGATCGCGTGAACGGGCGCGCCAGGATTCCCTTGAGGAAACCGATCGACGGTGCCGGGAGTGCCACACCACGTCGACGCACGCGCCGCTTGCGCCGGTGCGGACGTGATCCACAGAGCTCCGGCCGCCAGGACGGCCAGTAGCGCGAACCGTCTCAGAGCGCTCAGATCCCTACCGCTCTTCGAAACTCGAAGCGGCTCTCGGTTCCCGCGAAGAGGCGGCGAATGTTCGCCTTGTGCAAGAGAAGAACGGCGATTGCCGCGAGCACACCGAAAGTGACGACCGGCCAGCCGGCGCCGAAGAGCCACGTGAACAACGGGAGCGTGACCGCCGTGACGATCGAGGCGATTGACGAGTAGCGCGTCAGCAGGAAGACCACGAGCCACACCCCGACGCAACAGCCTGCCGCCCGCGGCGCGAGCGCGAGGGTGACGCCGCCGGCCGTCGCGACCGTCTTCCCACCCTTGGCGAGCCGCAGGTACAGCGGTCGCCAGTGGCCGAGCATCGCCGCAGCGCCGGCGAGCACGCCGATCAGCTGTCCCGCGACGAGCAACCCGACGATCGCAGGCACGAATCCCTTGGCGACGTCGAGCAGGACGATCGGGATCCCGAGCTTCCGCCCATAGACGCGCCAGACGTTCGTCGCGCCGATGTTGCCACTCCCCTGCTGCCGGATGTCTGCGTCCTTCAGCCAGCGAACGACCCAGTACCCGAACGGAACCGAGCCGAGCAAGTATCCGCCAGCGACGATCAGGGCGGCAGTCATTTCGGAACCGTAGCTACGCGGTCGGGATGCTGTAGGCGGCGACCCAACCGTTCACGACGTCCCAGTCCAGGTTCGCGAAAAACGCGTCGATGTACGACGGGCGATCCGTCTGGTAGTCGAGGAAATACGCGTGCTCGTGGACGTCGAGCGCGACGAGCGGTGTTGCGTTCCACACCGGATACGTGTTCTGGGCGTCGCCGATGTAGTTGAACAGCCGGCCCTCGTCCCAGTCGTAGGCGGTCCACGCCCAGCCGCGACCGGCGATCCCTGTCGCTCGGAGATCGGCACGCCACGCGTCGACCGAGTCGAAATCGCGCGCGATCAGATCGCCGATCGCGCCGGCCGGATTACCCCCCGGCCCGCCAAGGTGCTCGAAGTAGACCTCGTGGTTCTTGATCGCGCCGATCGCGAACGTGAGGTCGACCTTCAGCGCGCGGAATTCGGAGTACACCTGGTTCGCGCCGGCGAGATCGAGCGTGGCGAGCGCCCTCAGGATCTCGTTGCGCTTGTTGACGTATCCCTGGTAGAGCCTCTGGTGCGCTTCCATCGTGACCCGGGAGATGCCGTCGAGTTGGAGGAGCGCCGGCTTCAGCTCGCGGGGGGTGATCTCCTCGACAGTCATGCGCTCTTCCTCTCACGTCGCGTCGGCAGGGACGCGCGGGAGCATATCCTTGGCGGTGAGTCTACGAACCCGACAAGGAGCCCACAGAAATGGCGTACACCGTTCCCGATCTGCCCTACGACTACGCAGCCCTCGTGCCGCACATCGACGAGCAGACAATGCGGATTCACCACGACAAGCATCACCAGGCCTACGTCGACAACGCCAACAAGGCGCTCGACGGAACGGAGTGGGCAGACCGGCCGGTCGAGTCGGTGCTCGCGCAGCTCGACATCATCCCCGACGACAAGCGCACCGCCGTTCGCAACAACGTCGGCGGCCACGCCAACCACTCGCTCTTCTGGACCGTGCTCTCACCGACCGGCGGTGGGGCGCCAGGCGGATCGGTTGCCGAGGCGATCGACAGCGCGTTTGACTCCTTCGACACGTTCAAGGAGCAGTTCACCGCAGCCGCGACGACGCGCTTCGGCTCCGGCTGGGCCTGGCTCATCTGGGAGGGAACCGGTCTCGCGGTGAAATCGACGCCGAACCAGGACAGCCCGATCACCGACGGCGACGTGCCGCTCCTCGGCCTCGACGTCTGGGAGCACGCCTACTACCTGAACTACCAGAACCGCCGGCCCGAGTACATCGCGGCCTTCTGGAACGTCGTGAACTGGGACGAGGTCGGCCGCCGCTTGGAGGCCGCGCGCTAGGCACGCGCCGGCGGTCGCAAGGATGAGATAGTCCGGAGGCTGTGACATGTCACAGCCTCCGGACCTCGACCTGGGAGGTGCAGGTGGCTGAAATGCCTGAGAACAGTGCTCGAGAAGCGGTGCCGTTCCGCGTGCGCACGGCCGACGGTGAGACGATCGACCTGACCTACTCCTCGCCACGTTCGGCAGCGGGGCATGACGAGGAGGCTCTACTCGAGACCTTGCCCTGGTTCGAGCACGACAAGCCTCTCCACAATTGGATGCTCCACGAGACCGACTTCTACGACGAGGTCGACCAGATCTGGGGTCGCCGTTGGGGCGCCGAGGGGATCGGTCGCCTGCGTGAGGTGCTCGTCTCGCGTCCGACCGAGAACGAGATCCGACCCGAGTACGCTCGTGAGTGGCAGTACTACTACTCGTCGTCTGCGGGAAACGCCGATCTCGGGCGCCTGCAGGCGCAGTTCGACGAGTACTACGACCTCCTGGAGCGAAACGGCGTCCGCGTCAACTACATCGAGCCGCCGGTGCCGGCGATCGGCGCCTACGGGTATCTGAAGAACCTCGTGACGCTGGCGGGCGGCGGGCTCGTCGTGCAC
>JBBQPW010000127.1:0-6945 GCA_038216845.1 Gaiellales bacterium
ATACCCACCAAACGGAGGTCTCTCGGCGAACGACACCGTGATCCTCGTCGTCACCAAGGCGCGGTACGGCCTCGTTCCCGACCTCGTCGGCTCGTCTCTCGCGGCGGCACGGGTGCAGATTCGGAAGCTGCGCCTGAAAGCAACGATCGTGTATCGAAAGGGCGCCGTCGGCACCATTCTTCGCCAGAGCCTGCCGCCGGGGGTCGCTGCGGGACCCCGCCTGCCGATCAGGCTCGTCGTCGGCCGTTAGAGGCTTGATCTGGGCGGACGCGAGACGAAGCGCGAGCCGACTGCCAGGAAGCGCCAGGGCTGCTCGACCGCCTTGGTGATGCCGATCCGCGTGTCGGAGACGACCTCGACGGGCGCAAGCGGCGGCTCCAGCTCGAACGGCGGTGCGTCGAGCGCTAGCCCGTTGTGCTCAGCCGTGACGCCGAGCGCCTGGGTCAGGCGACCAGGGCCGGAGCAGAGCACGCGATCGTCCATCGCGCCTCGTCGCTCCCGCATGATGGCGAGGCCCTGAACAGGCTCGAGCGCTCGGATGAGCACGGCAGCGCCTCTCCCCTCCGCTTCGCAGACGATGTTCAGGCACCAGTGGATGCCATACGAGCGGTAGACGTATGCGACCCCGGGCGGGCCGAACATGACCTGGTTTCGGCCACGTGGACCTCCGTAGGAGTGACTCGCCGGGTCGTCCTCGCGGTACGCCTCGACCTCGACTATCCGCCCGCCGACACCGTCTACGACCAGCGTCCACCCGGCAAGGGCCGGCGCAACCTCGAGGACATCTCGTGAGAGAAACGCCGCGAGCGAGCTCAAGCCACGTCGACCTGCACGTCAACCCAGGCGGGACCGGGATCGATCCGGCCGAAGCCGTCGACGTGCGAGCAGGCGACGATTGCACCGGACCCGGCCAGTTCCCGGAGAATCGTCCGTCGTGTCGCGAGCCCGACCGACGGTTCGCTGTCGTGGAGGTAGTCCCACTCCGGATGCGCGACGTGCTCTCTTGCATGGACGACATCAGCGAGAAACACGAACCGCTCGGGCCTGGCGGCGAAGTCGACCCAGGCATGGCCGGCGCGATGTCCGGGCGCGGCACGCAACCGGACGCCCGGGACGACCTCCCCGCCATCCTGGAGGCGGTCCACCCGCACGCCGGCGCCGTGCAGCGTCGAGAGAACCCGATCGCCGCCCTCGCCTGGCTCGTTGTCCGTCTCGAGCACGGCAACACGCGCCGACGGCAGCGCGGGCGCCAGATCGTCCGGGTAGGTACCACTCAGGATCCCACCCGCGTGGTCGGTGTCGAGGTGCGTGAGCACGACGGTCGTCACCTCCTTTGGTGAGCACCCTGCGGCGGCGAGCGCGTCGTCGAGCGCAACCAGGCGCACGTCCAGGTCGTCGAACGCATCATGAAAGACGCCCAGCCCGCAGTCGACGAGCATGACCTCGGAGTCGCGACGGCAGAGGAGCGTATGACATGGCAGCCATGCGAGGTCGTTCTCGGCGGCATCGGGCAAGACCCAGCGGAGCGGCGCATGGAGCGCATCGAGCTCGAGCAACGAGAACGTCCAGCCGGCTGCCGCGACGGTATGTGTCACGCGTCGAACAGGGGAGGCTGGTCGGAGACGAGCCGTCGGCGCGCACCGCGCCGACGCGGCTGGGCGCTCTCCGCCGCCTCGTCCATCTCCTCGATGATCGTCTCCTGGGTACGTGACGCCACAACTGGCTCCGCGATCCCTTCGACCCAGACCAGCGTCCGGCGCCCGTTCCCACGCTCGCCGCCGACAATTGGCTCGAGTGCGTAGATCTTGTCCGCGCGGACGTACTTGCCGAAGCCAAGGAAGACCATCCGAGAACCGCTCACCGTGGCGACAGTATGAGCGATCGAGCCGGCGGTTTCCTGCGAAGCTCTACGCCTCGGCGAGCTCGGCAAGGAACGGCGCGACATCCAGCCGCCGTCCCGTTGCGTGCTCGATCGCGCCGCGCCAGTCGGTCGAGCGGCCGATGCGATAGAGCCGCTCGTTCAGGAACCTCGCGACATCCGGGCTCTGGACATACCGCTCCCAGCTCCCTGTCTCGTGGAGCAGATGCGCCTGTAGCTGCGATGCGAGGATCTCCCCCAGGAGGTAGTTCTGGTAGTAGGCCGGGGATGTCGAGAGATGGATCTTCGCCGCCCAGTCTCCCGCGGACTCGCGGCCCTCGGGCTGCGTGACGAGCTGGAAACGCTCCACAAGATCCCACCAGAGCCCGTTCAGATCCTGTGTCGGATCGCGGTACAGCGCGCGCTCGAAGTACGCCATCACCGGCACCCAGCGCGCCACGTGGATGTGCTGGGCCACGCGGGCGCGCGTCAACTCTCTCTCTGCGGCCGTCGCCTCGGCAGCGGGCATGCCCGCGTAGCGCACCAGCCAGGCGCCCGACCGCGAGAGCCGCCCGAACAGCATTGCCGACGCCTCGGTCGTGATCAGGTGAGCGGCGGTACGCAGGAAGTACGGGAGCCCGGGGTCGATGCCGACGTCGTAAACGCCGTGACCGAGCTCGTGGAGAAGCGTCGCCACCCAGTACTCGGTCGGCGTGAGGTTGCAGAGGATCCGGACATCGCCCTTGCGGTCGATGTCCGCGCAGAACGCGTGCTGGCACTTGTTCTCACGCTCGTAGAGGTCGGAGCGCGCCAGGATCGGACGGACGTCGAACCCGACCTCGTCGAAGTACTCCGTCGCAACCTCCTCGATCGAGCGAGCTGCGAACCACCGGTCGAGATCGAGGTTCGCCGCCGGCGCTTCCTGGAAGAACGGGTCGGCGTAATGCCATGGGCGAAGATCCTCGATCGCCAGATGGAAGCGCTCGGCAAGCCTCGTGTCGAGCCGCGCCTTGTAAAGCTCATATGGCGTCTGCGAGCCGGCGAGGATCGCGTCGAGCGTCTTGAAGACCTCGCTTTCGTCGAGTTCGTCGAGCTCGAGCGACATCGAGTAGTAGTTGTCGTAACCGAGCTCCCTTGCCGCGTCGTTGCGCGCGACGACGAGCTCGAGCAGATGCGGGGCGACCTGAGCGCCGATCTGCTTCGAGGCCTCCCAGGCTCGTCGGCGCAGACCCAGGTCATCCGAGGTCTCGAGAATCTCGCGGAGGCGGTTCTCGCCCGCCCGCTCGCCGTCGAGGTCGGCGCGGAAGGTGTTGAACAGGCTCTCGACGACCTTCTCGAGCTTGACGATGCGCTCGATTGTCCCGGCCGAAAGCTGGTTCGGCGCATGGCCATCGCGGAGAAGCACGGCCTGGCGGCGCAGCAACGGATCGACGTCCTCCGCGACGGCTGCCTCGCGGAGGAAGGCGTACGGCTCCGGGCGCGAGAGGACGGTTCGCAACTCGGTGTCGAGGCGTGTGCTCTCCTTCTCCCAGTGCTCCTCACTCGTGATGTTCAGCTGCCATGAGGCTTCCGAGGCGGCGACGAGAAGCGGCTCGATCTCGGCCTGGATCGACTCGATCCGCTCCGCGAGCATCTCGTTCGAGATCGTCATCGGGCGAGAGCCTCCTCGAGTGCGGCGGCGACGTACGCCTGGTCGATTTCGTCGAGGCGTGCGTGGAACGGGAGCGCGAGCGTGCGCGCGCTGAGCCCCTCGGCGATCGGGCACTGGCCCTCGCCGAAGCCGTAGCGCTCGCGCATGTACGACTGCAGGTGGATGCAGGGGAGATAGCGGGCCGTCGCGACGCCACGCTCGGTGAGCGTCGCAATCACGGCCTCGCGATCGGTGCCTACGGGCAGCGCGACGACGTACACGAACCAGGAACGCTCGTGGTCGGCATCATCTGCGAGCGGCAACTCGAGCCCTTCGATATTGCGCAGAAGCTCGGAATAGCGGGCCGCGACAGAGGAGCGGGCCGCGAGGATCCTGTCGAGCTTTTCGAGCTGCCCGATCCCGATCGCTGCACGGATGTCGTCCAGGCGGTAGTTGAACCCGAGACGTGCGTGATCGAGCCAGCCGCCGCCGTCGGCCCGGCCCTGGTTGCGGAGCGACTTCAGCAGCCGCCACTCGTCCTCCGAGTGGGTTGCGACCATTCCGCCCTCGCCTGTCGTGATCTGCTTGTTCGGGTAGAAGGCGAACACCGACGAGGGTCCGTGCGAGCCCATGCGAGCGCCCTTGTACCGTGCGCCGAGCGCCTCACAGGCGTCGTCGATGAGCACGATCTCGTGCCGATCGCAAATCTCCTGCAGGGAAGCGAGCTCACACGGGTAGCCGTAGATATCGACCGCGACGACCGCGCGCGTCCGCGGCGTGATCGCGGCCTCGACGGCGGCTGTGTCGAGGTTGAGCGTCCGCGGGTCGATGTCGGCGAAGACCGGCGTCGCGCCTTCGTAGATCGCGCAGTTGGCCGACGCGACGAACGAGTACGGCGACGTGATCACCTCGTCGCCCGGGCCGATGCCGGCCGTCACGCACAACAAGTGCAACCCCGCGGTGCCGCTCGAGACGGCGGCCGCATACGGCGCCCCGACCGTCTCGGCGAAGAGTTCCTCGAACTGGTCGATCGACGGGCCGAGCGAGAGCCTCCCCGACCGCATGACCTCGACCGCGAGCTCTTCCTCGCGCTCGTCGAGCCAGGGTGCGGAGAGCCCGATCTGGCGAACGGCCGAGGTCACGCCCCGGCTGACGCTCTCGCTCGCGCGGTGTCGACGACATCGAGCCAGGAGCCCCAACGCTCGTCGAGCCCGTTGACGGTCGCCAGGTATGCCTTCTGAATCTCGCGCGTGACGGCGCCGATGCCAATCTCCATGTCGTCTACGGCACGCACGGGCGTGACCTCGGCGGCGGTTCCGGTCATGAACACCTCGTCTGCGAGATGGAGATCGGGGCGGATCAGGCTCGACTCTTCGACGACGTACCCGAGCTCGCGCGCGATGGTGATCACCGAGTCGCGCGTGATGCCCGCGAGGATCGAGGTCGAGAGCGGCGGCGTGCGGATCACACCGTTCTTGACCACGAAGATATTCTCGCCCGGGCCGTCGGCGATGTAGCCATCGTCTGTGAGCAGGATCGCCTCGTCGTAGCCGCCGCGCCGCGCCTCGGTCGTCGCGAGCATCGAGTTGAGGTAAACCCCTGACGCCTTCGAGACGTGCGGGATCACGTTCGCTCCGACGCGCTTCCACGACGAGATCTTCGTCGTGATCCCGTTGTCGAGCGACCCCTCGCCGAGATACGAGCCCCACGGCCAGTTCATGATCACCGTCTCGACCGGGTTTCCCGCGGTCGACACACCAAGCTCGCCGTAGCCATAGAACGCGATCGGGCGGATATAGCTCGATGCGAGCCCGTTGGTCGTCACGAGCTCGTGCGTCGCCTCGCGCAGCTCCTCGACCGAGTAGGGAATGTCCATGTAGAGAAGGCGCGCAGAGTCGTGCAAGCGCTGCATGTGGTCGGCGAGCCGGAACACGGCAGGCCCTTTCGGCGTGTCGTAGCAGCGAATGCCCTCGAACACACCCGTGCCGTAGTGCAGGCCGTGGACGCCGACGTGCACCTTCGCATCGGCCCAATCGTGGAGCTCGCCGTTCATCCAGATCTTCTCGGTCGCTTGCATATGACTCCTCAGTGTTGGGCAGCTTCGGAGGATCCATGGTACGCAGGCTCCTCGACAACGTCCATCGGTTCCCCTCGCGTGAGCCGTACCAGCTCGGTGGGAGAAAGGGCGACCATGTGCCGTGGGGAGCCCCCGCCCACCCAGACGAGCGGCTGGGTGAGCAGCGTCTGCTCGACCAGGACGCGCCGATTGTCACCTGGAAACGGTGCGACCGCGCCGGGAGCAAAGCCTGTGGCGGCCTCGACCTCCTCGGGTCGCGCGACGCGGGCGTCTTCGGCGCGGGCGCCGCGCGCGATCTTCGTCCGGTCGGCTCGCCGGTCACCCGGGACGAGCACTGCGATCGGCAGCCCATCGCAGATGAAGACGAGCGACTTCACGATCTGCTGCAGTTCGCAGCCGATCGTCTCCGCCGCTTCAGCCGCTGTCGCACCACCGCCGGCGAGCTCCTCGAGCCGTGCCTCTGCCCCAGCCTTGCGCAGGAAAGCGGCAACGCGATCGACCTGCTCGGGCCAGGTGCTCGTCATCCCTCGAGGTTACCGTTGCCCGAGCGAGTGCCTCAGTAGAGAAACGGGATGAGCCGGAAGCGCACGCGGCGCGCGTACCCGTCGTACCCGTCATACCGCGCTTGCAGGAACCGCTCTTCCCGCCGCGCCTTCAGCGCCCACAGAACCGCAAGGACACCGGTCAGCGCGAGCGCGAGGATGCTGGTCGCGATTGCGTAACCGACAAAGGACACGAGTCCAGCTGAGTAGATCGGGTGACGCACGGCTCGGAAAGGTCCGGTATCGACGAGGTGTCCTTCCTCTCGCGGTCGAGGAAACATCGTCCATCCGCGACCGAGCAGCCGGGCGGACCAGACCGCGATCGAAACCCCCGCTATCGCGAGCACACTCCCAGCACCGAGGAGCACGGGCTGCGCGCCGCTCGGCCAATGCGGTGGGAAGGATCCAGCTCCGAGGAGTCCGAAGATCATGGCTGATTGGGCCGCTACCCAGCCACTACCGCGCCCCGCTGCGACCACCAATCGTCCTCCTGACCTTGTGTTTCAGAAACACAAGGTAGCGTCAGGCCAGGTCGATGAAGCGGGCGTCGCCGAAGCCGACAGCGTGGAGCTGCTGGACGAGCTCGGGCGGGCAAGCCGTGTCGATCGAGAAGACCATCAGCGCACGGCCACCCTCCTTCGTCCGGGATACGGCCATGTTGGCGATGTTCACACCGGCCTCGCCGAACATTGTCCCGACCCGCCCGATCACGCCCGGGACGTCGTCGTAGCGGAAGAACACGAGCCGCGGTTCGAGCTCGATGTCGATCGCGAACCCGAGGGCGCCGGCGAGGAACAGCCGCGGCTCCGGCCCGATCGTCGTCCCGGCGACAGCGATC
>JBBQPW010000128.1:0-6927 GCA_038216845.1 Gaiellales bacterium
GTTCTTTGCGGCACCCCCAGCGGATGACCCGCGACCTAAGACCGAGGCAGCTCCCGACGGTTCCCAGTCATGCGGTCCCGACCCGCGAATGTCAGTCTGATCCACCGTCGCTGCCCAGGGCCATCCGCTGCTCAAGGCCGAAAGGACAACCCATCGACCGAGCCTCACCCCTTGACATTTTGCTCCATGTCAGAACTCGAATCAGAATGACGCTTCGCTGTCGGGGCGGGATGGGTGCGTGCGATGCAAGGACGCAGGGAGCCCCGATACGAGACGTATCGAGGCGACTGAGGACGCGGCAGCGCGCGTGCACAGCACGTCCCGGCGGCACAAGAGTTCATTTTGATTCGAGTTCTAATACGCGGCAGCGTGGCCGGCGGCGAGCGGTTGGAGTTGGCGCGCGATGAGAGGTGCCTGCCTCGGTGGTGCCAGCGTGCGGCCAGACGAGGAACGGAACGTCGGGCACGGTACGTCTCCTGGCAAAGCACACAGCCCGGCTTCACGGAAGTAGCAATTATTGCAGGATACGGTGATTGGTTTGCGCATTGAGTGAAATGTTCGAACGACCCGCCCCCCAAGGCCAGTGGCCATTCTGGCGGGGCAGACCGCGCGCAACAAGGGGGGGCCGAGAGAAAGTCGTGCAAATTCCGGCTGTTGTCCGTCAAGAAGTCGGACAAACAAAGTCCTGCAAAATCAGGTTTTCGGCGACAGGGTTGCCAACCTGCGCAACGCCTGTTGAAAACTGTCCACAGGGATGACCCGCAGACCGCCCGCATAGCGCCTCGCCTCGTCCGCGTTCTCCCCAGCCGGTACGAGGAGAACGTCGACGCCCGCGCGCAGGGCCCCGAGAGTCTTCTGCTTCACACCGCCGATCGGGCTCACCGAGCCGTCCAGATCGAGCTCGCCTGTTGCGGCCACCTTGTAGCCGTGCGTCACGTTCTTTCCCAGGAGTTCGAGCACATCGAGAGCGAACGGTAGACCTGCGGACGGGCCGCCGACCCCTCGCAAGTCGATATGCACCTTCAGCGGCAGGGTGATCGATGCGGCCTGTGACGCGCGGTACGCGCCGATCAACGCCCGTTTCGGCTCCTGCGGGTCGGCGATCGTCTTGACCGAGACGATCAGCGCCCTGCCGGCCCGCATGATGCGCAGCGAAATGACGTCGCCGGGCGTGTGCTTGCCAAGTGCAGCCCGGAGCTCAGGGCGTGTGAGCACGCCATGCCCGTCTACCCCGACCACGACGTCCCCGGCGCGCAAGACCTTCGCGGCCGGGACGTTCGTGAAGAGACCCTCGATGAGAACGCCGGTCGGTCGGGCGACCACATGGAGCCCGGCACGGCGTAGCGCGACTGCCGCTGCGACCTCCTGGGAGCGCTCCATGTCCTCGAGCTCTTGCTTGTGCTGCTCTTCGAACGAGACGCCGCTCGGCACGACCGCGTGGTTCGAGACGAGCGTGGCGCCGTCCGGTCGGGTGAAGGGTAGAAGGCGCTCGAGCCATGAGGCCTGACGTTCGGTGACGTCGAGGTAATACACGCCGCCAGGTGCACGTGCGGGATGGCTCCCTTCTACCGAAACGAGACCGGCGAGCGGTTGTGCGGTGTTCGGGAGGAAGAGGAAATCCGAGGAGGGGAACCGCCAGAGCGCGAACAGCGCGAGCGGGATGACGATCGCGACGATCGTCAGCCCTCGACCGGCAAGGCGGCGCACTCGTCGAGAGACCACGTTGGTCTCTAGGCTCCGCGGGAGAAGCCGCCGTCGACGGCGCACACCGTGCCGGTGACGTAGGCCGCGCGGTCGGGGGCGAGGAAGCAGACGACGTTCGCGATCTCGGCCGGTGTCCCCGGACGCCGGAGCGGTATTGCCTCGAGGTCGCGGTCAGTGAGCCCGTCCGGATAGAGCGACCGCAGGCGTTCCGTGTCGATGCGGCCGGGTGCGATCGTGTTCACCGTCACGGCGTCCGGTCCGAGCTCGCGCGCCAGCGTGCGCAGCCAGCCGACGACGCCGGGGCGGACGGCGTTCGAGAGCGCGAGGTTCGGCAGCGGCTCCTTCACGGAGGTCGATTCGATCGCGACGATCCGACCATGTCCGCTCGCTCTGAGCTGGTCGAGGCACAGCCCGACGAGCCTGACGTGCGACGTGAGCAGGAGCTCCACCGCGGTGCCAACTTGCTCGACCGTCATCGCCGCGGCGGTCCCGGGAGGTGGGCCGCCACCGTTGAGCACGAGGATGTCGAGGCCGCCGAACGTCTCGGTGGTTATCTCGACGAGCCGAGAGACGTCGGCTGCACTAGTCAGGTCGCCGACCACAGCGAGTGCGCCGATTCGTTCCGCGCCCCGTTCGAGCTCGTCCTGCCGGCGAGCGAACATCGCGACGTTCGCCCCCTCGGCGGCTAGCGCCTCGGCGGTCGCCAGGCCCATCCCCTGCGACGCGCCGCAAACGATCGCCGTCCGTGCGTTCAGGCCGAGATCCATCGTCCGCTACTTGTGCGTGAGGACGCCGACGACGTCGCGCACCGCTGCAGCCGACTCGCGCAGCGCTGCTTTCTCGGGTGTGGTCAGCTTGAGCTTGACGATCTCCTCGATGCCCGCGGCACCGAGCTTCACCGGCGCCCCGAAGTAGAGGCCGTTCACGCCGTACTCGCCTTCGAGCAGCACCGTGCAGGGGAGGACGCGCTTCTCGTCGAGGCAGATCGCATCGACCATCTGCGCCGCGGCTGCGCCGGGCGCGTACCAGGCAGACGTCTTCAGCAGGTTGACGATCTCGCCGCCGCCTTTGCGCGTGCGTTCCACCATCTTGGCAATGCGAGAGTGGGAGACGAGCTGCTCCAGAGGGACGCCGCCGACGGTCGTCGCGGAGACGACGGGCACCATCTGGTCGCCGTGGCCGCCTAGCACCATCGCGGTCACGTCCTTGATCGACAGGCCCGTCTCCCAGGCGATGAACGCCGAGAAGCGCGCGGTATCGAGGATGCCCGCCATGCCGAAGACGCGCTCCTTCGGGAGCTTGGAGACCGCCTTCGCGACGTGACACATCGCGTCGAGCGGGTTCGAGACGACGACGATGATCGCTTTCGGCGACCGCCGCACGACTTCCTTCGTGACAGACGCGACGATCGCTTCGTTCGTCTGGACGAGGTCGTCGCGGCTCATGCCCGGCGAGCGCGGCCGGCCGGCGGTAATCACGACGACGTCGGAGCCCTTCGTCTCCTCGTAGCCGTTCGTGCCGACGATGTTCGGCTCGTAGCCGAGGACAGCGGCGGCCTGGTTCATGTCCAGCGCCTTCCCCTGCGGGGAGTTCGGGACGATGTCGACCAGCACGACATCCGCGTAGTCGCTGCGTGCGATCTCCTGCGCGCAGGTCGCGCCGACATTGCCTGCTCCTACCACTGTGACTTTCTTCCTCACCGGTCGCTCCTACTTAGAGGCTTGATGTGAAATAGGCTGGGCCAGCGGATGCCGCCCCAGGCGCGGCGCCTGGTCGTCTTGTCGCCCTTGCACAGGCCACCGGCCTGCTCCGCGGACGCCAAGCCGCCCATGCTTGGCCTGAAACGGCCCCGCTGCGCACCCTATTTCACATCAAGCCTCTAGTTGGTGGTCAGCTTGTCGATGATCGCGTTGGCGTACTCGGCTGTACCGACGGCGGTCGGGTCGTCGCGGCTCGCCTTGAGGTCGTACGTGACGTTCTCTCCCTCGGCGATCGCGGCTGCGACGGCGCTTTCGAGCCGGACTGCCGCGTCGCGCTCGCCGAGGTGCTCGAGCATCAGCTTGCCGGAGAGGATCATCGCGGTGGGGTTCACCCTGTTCTGCCCCTTGTACTTCGGTGCCGAGCCGTGCGTGGCCTCGAAGACCGCAGCGTCCGTACCGATGTTGGCGCCGGGCGCGACCCCGAGGCCGCCGACGAGGCCGGCGGTGAGATCGCTGATGATGTCCCCGTAGAGGTTCGGGAGGACGAGCACGTCGAACTCCTCAGGCCGCTGGACGAGTCCCATGCACAGCGCGTCGACGAGTGTCTCGCGGGGCTCGATCTCGGGGTAGTCGGCCGCGACATCGCGGAAGACAGAGAGGAACAGCCCGTCTGTGAACTTCATGATGTTCGCCTTCGTGATGCAGGCGACCTGGCGGCGCCCGGCCGAGCGCGCGTGCTCGAACGCGTAGCGGACGATGCGCTCGGAGCCTTCGGGACTGATCGGCTTGATCGAGATCCCGGAAGTCGGCGCGATCTGCTTCGCCTGCTTCGTGTTCAGGAAGTCGATCACGCTGTGGGCATCGTCGGTGCCGGACTCGTACTCGATCCCTGCGTACAGATCCTCGGTGTTCTCGCGCACGATGACGACGTCGACGCCGTCGTAGCGGGAGCGGACGCCCGCGTAGCTCTTACAGGGGCGTAGGCACGCGTAGAGGCCGAGCTCGTGGCGCAGCGCGACGTTGACGGAGCGGAAGCCGGTACCGATCGGCGTCGTGATCGGTCCCTTCAGCGCGACCCTGTTCTCCCTGATCGACGCGAGCGTCTCCTCGGGAAGCGGCGTGCCTGCCTCCTCCAGCACGTCGACGCCCGCGTGGCGCACGTCCCACTCGAACCCGACGCCGGTCGCCTCGAGCACTCGCCGGGTGGCTTCGGTGAGTTCCGGGCCCGTCCCGTCGCCGGGAATCAGGGTGACGCGGTAGGCCATGGGCGGCGGATTGTACGTGCGCTCCCCGGCTCCACCGCTCAGGTACCGTCAGCTCGATGAGCGACTTCAAGCCAGGCCTCGAGGGTGTCGTCGCTTTCGAGACGGAGATCGCCGAGCCCGACCGCGATGGGGGTGCTCTGCGCTACCGCGGCGTCGACATCGAGGACCTCGTCGGCGTCGTGCCCTACGAGAAGGTCTGGGGGCTGCTGGTCGAGGAGAGCCTCGAGCGCGGGATGCCCGATCCCGAGCCCTATGAGCCGATCGGGCTGACCGGGAACGCGCCATCGGACCTTCAAGCCGAGACCGCTCGCCTCTCGAGCGTGTGGCAGCTCGGGAAGCTCGTGGACGTCGACGACGACCAGGCGCGCAAGGATCTCGGCCGACTCTCCGCCCAGATGATGTCGATCGTCGCCAAATCGGCCGCGATCCACGAAGGCAGGCAACCCGCCGCTGACGACGTCGTGGCTCGGGGACTGACTGCTGCCGAGAAGTTCCTGCTCCGCTGGCGTGGTGAGGCCGACCCAGCTCATGTCAAGGCGATCGACACATACTGGATTTGCACGGCCGAGCACGGGCTCAACGCCTCGACGTTCACGGCGCGGATCACCACCTCGACCGGCGCGGACGCTGGCGCTGCGATGTCGGCGGCCGTCGGCGCGCTCAGCGGGCCGCTCCACGGCGGCGCGCCTGCCCGCGTCCTGCCGATGCTCGACGTGGTTGCCGCGACGGGGGATCCGGCGACCTACGTGAAGGACTTGCTTGACGAGCGCGGTCGGATCATGGGCTTCGGTCATCGCATCTACCGGGCGGAGGATCCACGCTCTCGGATCCTCAAGCGGACAGCGCAGGAGCTCGGGTCACCGCGCTTCGAGGTTGCGGAAGCGCTCGAGGAGGCAGCGCTGGCGGAGCTCCACAAGCGCAAGCCGGACTACGTGATCGCGACGAATGTCGAGTTCTACTCGGCGGTCGTGCTCGATGTGGCCTCGATTCCCGCGGAGCTGACACCTGCCATGTTTGCGTGCTCGCGCGTCGCGGGCTGGTCGGCGCATATCCTCGAGGAGAAGCGGACCGGACGACTGATTCGCCCATCGGCCCGCTACGTCGGGCCGGGTTCTCGCCCTCTTGCCTCGGTTGACGGCGCGTAGGTCGTGACGCTCTCCGAAGCTGCAGCGCTCGCCGACGAGTACGCCCAGAAGGGGCTCGAGCGCGAACTGGCAAACCTGCGAGCGCAGTGGGACGACGAGATCGAGGCGGCTGCGCGGAACCCTGACTACCGCGTGCGCGGCCAGGCGTACCGCGCGATCGCGCAGTTCCGTTTCCGCCAGAAGATCGATCTGCTGCGACGCGGGCTCGAGGACGAGAGCCCGGCCGCGCGCGGTTCTTCGCTGATCTCGCTCGAAGGTCTTTCGCGCCAGCATCCGGGTGATGTGAACAAGTTCCGGCCGCTCCTCCACGACCTCGCGGCGAAGGACGGCAATGTCGCGGTGCGGCGGCTGGCGATCCTGTGTCTCAAGAACGGAAGCGCGACGCGCGAGTCGATCCAGTTGCTCGACGGCCTGGCCGGAGACGACGAGGAGGATGGTGAGGTCAGGTCCTCGGCTCGGTCGGTCGCGCTGTTCCTGACCCGCAAGTCGCGCGAGAAGCGGTGAGCGGCGCGCCGGTCGTGGGTCTGATCATGGGCTCGCGCTCGGACTGGGAGACGATGCGACACGCTGCGGAGACCTTCGACGCGTTGGGTGTGGAATACGAGAAGCGCGTGGTCTCGGCGCATCGCACACCGGATCTCCTGTTCGAGTATGCGGAGGGCGCCGAGGCGCGTGGGCTGCAGGTGATCGTCGCCGGGGCCGGTGGCGCTGCCCATCTGCCGGGGATGGCCGCGGCGAAGACTGCACTCCCGGTTTTGGGCGTGCCCGTTGAGTCGAAGACGTTGAAGGGGATGGACTCGCTGCTCTCGATCGTGCAGATGCCGGCGGGAGTTCCGGTCGGGACGCTCGCGATCGGGCGCGCCGGGGCCGTGAACGCGGCGCTGCTCGCGGCCGCGATCGTCGCTCGTGGCGACGCAGGGCTGCGCGAGCGGCTGCGGCAGTTCCGCGCCGAGCAGACGCAGACAGTGCTGAACTCGCCCGACCCGTCTTCGTGACGGTCGTCGGCTGCTTGGGTGGCGGTCAGCTCGGGCGGATGCTCGCGCTCGCCGGGATCCCACTCGGTCTGCGATTTCGCTTCCTCGATCCTTCGCCTGATGCGTGCGCGGGAGAAGT
>JBBQPW010000129.1:0-6882 GCA_038216845.1 Gaiellales bacterium
CCCTCGAACGCCACGGCGCCCGCACCCACCAAGGCCTCCGAATCCGCATCGCGAGCCGCTTCCCCGCGCTCGCAGCCGCGATCGCGCTCAACCACCGACTCGGCCGACCACCGCGCACCCTTATCGACTACATCGCCTGAGCCCGTGGAACTACTCATCTAGAGCGTCGGACGGCCCGCGTCCAGAGTTCATTGGCCTACGAAGAGTGCCGATTGCCACACGATTACCAGATGGGACCGTTCTCATCCCGGGGTTGGGTCGCGCGCGCGCGACCCATGCGAGACTGCGATCGCCTGGTCGGCCAGCTCTGGGGGGAGGCAAACCACGGCGCAAGCGAGCTCCGCCCCGAAAGCCTCGGGATTCAACTCGCGAACGCGATGAAGTTCAGAGGCGCGCCGACAGCGATGCGAATCGAGTCCATCAACGCGTGACCGCGCGACGCTTGTCGATGTACGCCTGGACGTCAGTAGCCGCGAACCGCGGTCGCCGGGGGCCGGCGAAGCCCGAAACACGGCTTTTCACTGACGAAGCAGGACGAGGGCTCGCGTGCGGTTTCCAGAGTCGTGTTTCGTCATGCTCGTAGCGCACTTCGCGAGGTCTCTCCGCGCTCCCGCGCTTGCCGGACTGCTTGCCGCCGGCCGCGACAGGCCGGCGGGGGCCCCTCGCGCGGGCCCCGTTCAGGCCCCCGCGATGCCTCCACCGAGCGGTTTCTAGCGGTCGAGAGCGGTAGTCGCAAGGGAGCCAAAAGACGCCAAAACCCGCCTACAAGCGGGTTTCGGCGTGTTCGAGCCAGCAGGGGCGAAAGGACTCGAACCTTCAACCCCCGGTTTTGGAGACCGGTGCTCTGCCAATTGAGCTACGCCCCTGGGCCGGTTAGCCGAGTGTAGCCTCGCGTCGTGCAACGTCGCGCGCTCGGACTCCTGTTCGTCGTGCTGGCCGTCGGTCTCGGCCTGGTGGGCGTCCTGTCCGCGCTCGCCGGAGGTCGTGCGTGGGTCGTGGCGGTCGCCTCGATCGGGCTCTCGTTGTGGCTGGCCGACGTCGCGCGACGGTCGCTCCGGCGCTAGCGCGACGGTCGCTCCGAGGGTTCCTCCTGCGCGCGTCGTATCCTCTCCCCGTGGCGGGGGATACGCACGCGTTGTGGCAGGAGTATCGGGCGACCGGCGACCGGGGGCTGCGCGACCGCCTGATCCTCACCTACGCGCCGCTTGTGAAGTTCGTTGCCGGCCGTCTCGGCGCGAGCCTTCCGTCGCACGTCGACGAGCAAGACCTGGTCTCGTACGGCCTGCTCGGCCTGATCAGTGCGATCGAGCGATTCGATCCCGATCGGGAGATCAAGTTCGAGACGTACGCAATCTCCCGCGTCAAGGGCGCGATCATCGATGAGCTGCGTTCTCTCGACTGGGTGCCGCGCTCGGTGCGCACGAGGGCTCGTGAGATCGAGCGCGCGATCGCCGAGCTCGAGCGGCAGCTGATGCGTGCGCCGACGGACGAGGAGATCGCGTCCAAGGTCGGGATCACGGGCGACGAGCTCGAGGCGAGCCTGTCGGAGATCTCGCGCTCGTCCATCGCGGCACTGGACGAGCTCTGGTCGCCATCATCCGGTGGCGACCAGATCGCGCTGATCGACACGATCGAGGATACGAGCGGCCCCGACCCGGAATCGTCGCTCGAGCAGACCGAGATGAAGGAAGCCCTCGGCGAATCGATCGCCCGCCTGCCGGAGCGCGAGAAGCTCGTTGTCACCCTGTACTACTACGAGGAGTTGACCCTTCGCGAGATCGGCGAGGTGCTCGGGGTGACCGAGTCGCGGGTGTCCCAGCTCCACACGAAGGCCGTCCTCCGCCTCAAGGCGCGCCTCTCGGGCGCCGCGGTTCGGGAACCTGCCGAGACCTGAAAAACTGGGCCGTCGTAGACGTGTCTGAACGCGACGAGCCTTTTCCAGCCAGCCTGTCGGGGCACCCCTAACCCACCACCCAGTTTCAATTCTATTCGGACAACACGCGCCCATGGGTGTCGTGTTCGTGCCAAAAGAGAGGCGGCTCGCTCACAGTGCTCATGTTGGTGGTGTGCGAACGTCGCCGCGACCCGGTTACGATCAGCACCTGATCGCCCACTCTCTGACCTTTGACCACGGGAGGAACTGGACGCCATGGCCGCGCTCGAACCGGGAAAAATCCGCAACGTCGCGGTGGTCGGTCACCGCGGCACAGGCAAAACGTCACTCGTCGAGGCGCTGCTGTTCCAGTCCGGCGAGGTGAATCGCCTGGGAACGATCGAGGCCGGCACGACGGTTGGCGACTGGGACGAGGACGAGCAACGACGGCAGATGTCGATCGCGCTGACGTTGACCCATGCGGGCTGGCAGGGCCGCAAGATCAACCTGCTCGACGTGCCCGGCGATCCAGGGTTCCAGGGCGAGGCGCGCTGCGCGCTGCGGGTGGTCGAAGGGGCGGTCGTCGTCGTGAGCGCGGTGATGGGGGTCGAGGTCGGGACGAACCGGCTCTGGCGGCGGGCGGAAGAGCTCGGTCTCTCGCGCGTCCTCTTCGTGAACATGCTCGACCGCGAGCGGGCCGATTTCTTCCGCGCGCTCGGGCAGCTGCAGGCGCAGCTGTCTCCGAGATGCGTGGCGGTGCATCTACCGATCGGCGCAGAGCACGAGCTCACCGGCATCGTCGACGTGCTCCACATGTGCGTCTACACGAGCCCGAAGGGTGCGAAGGAGGACGAGTCGACCCCGATCCCAGCGGAGCTCGAGGGCCTTGCGGCCGAGTACCGGGAGAAGCTGCTCGACGCGGTCGTCGAGACCGACGAGGCGCTGATGGAGCGATACCTCGAGGGTGAGGAGCTCGATCCGCATGATGTTGCTACCGCGCTCAAGCTCGCTGTCACCCGCGGGGAGGTGTTCCCGGTGGCGTGTGGGGTCGCCACAGAGAATCTCGGCACGCACGCGCTGCTCGATCTGATCGTCGAAGGCATCCCGTCGCCGGCGAAGAAGGGCGCGCCGATTACGGTCGAGGGCACAGCGACCTCCGCATTTGTCTTCAAGACGATCGCCGACCCGTTTGCCGGACGCATCAACCTGTTCCGCGTTCTCTCGGGGACGGTGACCGGCGAGACGACGCTCATCGACGCGCGCGAACACGCGAAGGAGCGGATGGGCACGCTGCTGCAGCTCCAGGGCAAGGAGCACACCGGCGTGAAGGAGTTCGGTGAAGGTGACATCGGCGCGGTGGCCAAGCTGAAGGACGTACAGACGGGCGATCTCCTGCTCGACAAGGAAGTGGGCGCTGTCGCGCCCGACCTCGGCTTCCCGGAGCCCGTGATGAGCTTCGCCGTCACGCCAAGGGTGAAAGGGGAAGAGGACAAGGTTGCGGCTGCCATACGACGCCTTGCCGAGGAGGATCCGACCTTGCGGCTCCGGCGCGACCAGCAGACGGGTGAGGAGATCCTGTCGGGCATGAGCCAGATGCACGTGGAGGTTGCGCTCGAGCGGGCGCATCGCCGCTTCGGCGTCGATGTCGAGCTGCATCCGCCGCGCGTCCCGTACATGGAGACGATCCGCAAGGAGGCACGGGCTCAGGGGCGCTACAAGAAGCAGACGGGTGGCCGTGGTCAGTTCGGCGACTGTCACATCGTCATCGAGCCGCTCGAGGGTCGGACGGGCTACGAGTTCGTCGACAAGATCGTCGGCGGCGTCATCCCGAACAACTTCCGACCTGCGGTCGACAAGGGGATCCAGGAGGCGATGGCCCACGGTGAGCTGGCGGGCGCGCCCGTCCAGGGCGTCCGGGTGCGGCTCGTGGACGGCTCGTACCACAACGTCGACTCGTCGGAGATGGCGTTCAAGATCGCGGGCTCGATGGCCTGGAAGGACGCCTACCAGAGGGCCGATCCGATGCTCCTCGAGCCGATCATGGAGATCGACGTGACGGTTCCCGACGAGGCTGTGGGCGCGGTGAACGGCGATCTCAACTCGCGGCGCGGGCGCCTACACGGGATGGAGCCGGCCTCGGGGATGACGACGATCCGCGCCGAAGTGCCGATGGCGGAGCTCTTGACCTACTCGCAGTCGCTCACCTCGCTCACCGGTGGACGCGGTGATTACTCGATGCACTTCCTCCGCTACGAGGAAGTCCCGGCCCACGTCGCGCAGAAGGTGATCGACGAGACGAGGAAGGCTCGCGAAGCCGCGGTCTAGAGCAGTGTCGGGAAAAGGCTTCGGCCCGCCCGTGGATCCTTGATTTTCAGTCCACAGCCTGTGGACAACGCTCGGGCGGGGTTATAGTGATCGACCCATGCGTGTCACCCGACCAAGCGTTACCCAGACGTGCGCGATCTGCGAGCGCACGCTGCTGATGGGCGAGCGAGCCACGCGATTTTCGTCGGACGGTGAGGTGTACCTCGACGTTTGCCCACTCTGCCAGGACATTGCCGTCCAGCAAGGCTGGGTGCGCGAAGGACTTCCGATCTCACCCGCATTGCAGCAGCCCTTTCGGCGCCGCAAGTCGCTGTGGACGTCGTTGATCGGCGCTCGACCCGCCGAGGCCCAGCCGGTCGTCGAAGAGCCGCACCTGCGGCGCCTGTCCGACGATGAGATGGCGCGCGTAGAAGCGGCGGAGCTTTTCAACGCGACGACCTTCCGGCGGACGGTGAACGGCGTCGCGAAGGCGCTCGGCGAGCCGCGCGTCTCGATCCTGCCGCTCTCGGGTGTGACCGGCGAGATGGTGCTCACCTTCGCGTGGGACATCTCCTGGTACCAGTACCGCGTCACGCCGGAGGCGACACAGCCCGTCAGGCTCGAGGAACGCGGCCACGACGCAGACGACATCGATCAGGCCTTCACCGCGTGGAATGCACGGCTCGAGCCGGATGGACGGGTCATGCCCGAGCTCGCACGCCCCTGACCCAGGCGTCTCGCACCATCTAGACTGCCGCGCGTGGCAAGCGTCGCTGTAGCGCAGTTCAAGAACTTCATCGGCGGCGAATGGGCCAACGCTGCGAGCGGCCTGACGTTCGAGTCGGTGGTTCCTGCGACCGGCGATGTCCTCGGAACGTTCCCTCGCTCTTCCGCCGACGATGTCGACCGTGCGGTTGCGGCGGCGAAGGCGGCGTTCACGAACTGGCGGCTCGTCCCGGCGCCGGAACGCGGAACGCTCCTCCTCCGCTTCGCTCAACTGCTCGAACGCGACAAGCAAGAACTCACGGAGTTGATGAGCCGTGAGATGGGGAAGGTGCTCGCCGAAGCCGGCGGCGACGTGCAGGAAGCGATCGACATGTCGATCTACAGGGCTGGCGAGGGACGGCGCATGTTCGGTCAGACCACTCCGTCCGAGCTGCGCGACAAGTTCCAGATGTCCGTGCGGCTCCCGGTCGGCGTCGTCGGCGCAATTACGCCGTGGAATTTCCCGATCGCGATTCCCGCGTGGAAGCTCGCGCCGGCGCTCGTCTGCGGGAACACCGTCGTCCTGAAGCCGGCAGAGGACACGCCGCTGCTCGCCGAGCGGTTCGTCGAGCTCTTGAGTGAGGCCGGGTTCCCGCCGGGTGTTGTCAACATCGTGCACGGCTTCGGCGAGGAGGCGGGCGATCGCCTGGTGCGCCATCCCGATGTCCCGGTGATCACCTTCACGGGGTCCCGCGAGACGGGTGTCCTCGTGACGAAGGCGGCGGCGGACAACCTCAAGCACGTCCATCTCGAGCTCGGCGGCAAGAACGGAATCATCGTGATGGACGACGCGGACCTCGATCTCGCCGTCGAGGGTATCGCCTGGTCGGCGTTCGGAACCTCCGGCCAGCGCTGCACAGCGGCGAGTCGCGTGATCGTCCACGAGGCGGTCTACGACGCGCTTGCAAAGCGGCTGGTGGAACGCGCCGAGGGGATGCGCATCGGCCCCGGCTGGGAGCCGGACACGGATCTCGGCCCCGTCATCAACCGCGCCGCAATCGAGAAGATCGACGCCTACTCGCGGATCGGCGAGAGCGAAGGAGCGGATCTCCTGACGGGCGGCGAGGCCGCCACCGACGGCGATCTCGCGCGCGGCCACTACTACCGTCCGACGGTGTTCGGTCGCGTCGAGCCAGAGATGCGGATCGCGCAGGAGGAGATCTTCGGCCCGACCACCGCCTTGATCCCCGTGTCCGACTTCGACGAGGCGATCCGGGTTGCGAACGGCATTCGCTACGGCCTGTCGTCCGCGATCTTCACACGCGACGTCAACTGCGCCTTCCGCGCAATGCGCGATCTCCAGACCGGCATCACCTACATCAACGCGGGCACGACGGGCGCCGAGGTTCATCTCCCTTTCGGCGGCACCAAGGACACCGGGAACGGCCACCGCGAGGCGGGGAACGTCGCCCTGGACGTCTTCACCGAGTGGAAGTCGATCTACGTCGACTACTCAGGGAAGCTCCAGCGCGCCCAGATCGACAACCAGTAGGCCTGGCGGCACATGAAGGCGAAGCTCTTCACGGACGGCGGTGCGCGCGGCAATCCCGGGCCGGCCGCAGCGGCGTATGTGCTCGAAGCCGAGGGCGGCGACGTTCTGGCCTCGCACGGTGAGGCGATCGGCGTGGCGACGAACAACGTTGCCGAGTACAGCGCGCTGCTCGCGGGCCTGGAACGGGCGAGGGACCTCGGCGTGACCGAGCTCGAGGTCGTCTCAGACTCGGAGTTGATGGTGAAGCAGATGCGTGGGGAATATCGGATCAAGAACGAGGCGCTCGCCGAGCTCGCCGCCCGGGCGTCGCGAATCGCGCGCGCAATCGGCCATGTGCGCTACACCGCTGTCCGACGCGAGCAGAACACCTTGGCCGACCAGCTCGTGAACGACACCCTCGATGCGGCCTAGGCGTTCGTGAGGCGTACGATCCGAGCGTGCTGACAGC
>JBBQPW010000130.1:0-6852 GCA_038216845.1 Gaiellales bacterium
GCGGTTCCGACACCCGACTCGAGCCGTCTCACAGTGCGACGCACTTGGTGAGCGTAATCGCACCCGCCGGACGCCAGGCTGCGCTCATCGCCCTCCGTCGTGTGTGTGATCATGAACCGATGGCGGGCCGCAGGCCACAACGAGTCGTGCGCGGCGTCGGTCGGCGGCTCGTGCTGAAGGCGGCACCGCTCCTGGGGCTGACCGCCTACGACCCGACGTGGGACTTCCCGGCCGATCTCGACAGGCTCGCCGAGTACACGGTGAGCGAGATCCCGGTTCAGGACAACCGTGCGACGACGGTCGAGGACGGAAGCGCGCGCGACCTGACGATCACCGTCGACGGTCTCGCAAACGTCGTCGGCGACCGCTTCCGCGGTGCACGCATCCTGGAGGTCGGGCCGAAGTACGGCATCCATTCCCTGTGGCTCGACCGGGAACTGGAGCCGTCCGAGCTGATCTTCAGCGACTTCGCGTCCGACACCCCTCTCCACGACGCGTGGCGCGACCAGCTTCGCTCGCCGCACCGCTTCGTCTACGGCGACCTCCGCTCGGCCGAGGAGCTCGCCGCGCTGGAGCCGTTCGACCTCACGCTCTTCCTCGGCGTGCTCTACCACTCGGTCTACCACCTGCCGCTGCTGTCGATGCTCAACCGCGTGACGCGGCTCGGCGGGACGATGCTCCTCGAGACGACCTACGACCGCCGCGCTGACGCAAGTGTTCGGCTTCGCTGGCCGGAGAAGAACCGTAAAGCGAAGGCGGTGCCGACCGTCAGCGCGCTGCGGCTGATGCTCGCGTGGACGGGTTGGCGGCGAGTGACGCGCTACGCCGACTACCGGCCCGGGTCAAGCGAGCTGCTCCTCGAGTGCGAGAAGACGGACGAGATCGCCGGCGACGCGTCCGATTTCAGCGAGCTCGTCGTGCCGCAGCGCCCGCAGGTCGATCTCGAACGCTCCTGACGAGCTACCGTCTGGCCTTGGTGCTCTCGCTGATCCCCCCGGAGGAGTTCCGCCGCGTTCGCGGCGCGGGAGCGGAACGCGACACGACCCTGGCGCTCCTCGGCGACATGTGCCGCGCGAACGCGCTCGTCTCGGTGAAGCGCGCCGGGTCAGGCCACCTGGGCTCGAGCTTCAGCTCGCTCGACATCTTCACCCATCTGCTGTTCGAGGAGCTCAACGTCGCCGAGCTCGGCTGGAACCATTTCGATCGCGACGTGTTCTTCTCGTCGAAAGGCCACGACGTGCCGGGGCTCTACGCGGTGCTGCATGCGCTCGGAGCCATTCCGACGTGGCGGCTTCTCCGGCTGCGACGGCTCGGTGGTCTCGACGGGCATCCGGACATCGGCGTGCCGGGGATCGAGGCCAACTCCGGCTCGCTCGGGATGGGCATCTCGAAGGGGCGCGGCATCGCGTGGGCGAAGCGCTTCCTCGGGCGAGGGGGTCGCGTCGTCGTCATGGTCGGCGACGGCGAGCTGCAGGAGGGCCAGAACTTCGAGGCTCTACAGGCGACCGTTCATCAGGAGATCTCCGATCTCTGGGTGATCGTCGACCGGAACGAGCTGCAGTCGGACAAGCCGACGGACGAGATCCTCGCGCTCGGCGACCTCGAGGCGAAGCTCGGCGCCTTCGGCTGGCACGTCACGACCTGCGACGGGCATGACCACGACGCGCTGCGCCAGGTGTTCGACGAGTTCCGCGCGTACGGCGGGCGGCCGAAGGTGCTGATCGCGAACACGATCAAGGGCAAGGGTGTCTCGTTCATGGAGCATCCGCGGGCGCTCGCCGAGGGCGGCGGGACGTATCGCTGGCACGCCGGGGCGCCGAACGACGACGACTTCTCGCGCGCCCATGCCGAGCTCGTCGGGCGGGTGGACGGGCGGCTGCGTGGCCTGGGCGTGGCCCCGCTCAGCCTCGAAGGCGTGCCGCCGCTCGAGGAGGTCGGTGCAGTGTCCTTGCAGGGTGAGCCCGAGTCGGGCGCTGGCGCGCCCACCTCTCGTCCCCGCGTCAGCAACGAATTCGTCGCCGAGGTCTACGGCCAGACGCTGCTCGAGTTGGCCGATACTAATCCGAACCTCGTCGTGCTCGACGGCGACCTCGCGTCCGACTGTCGAGTGCGCGCGTTCGAGCTGGCGCATCCGGCGCGCTTCATCGAGAACGGCATCGCCGAGCAGGACATGGTCTCGATGGCCGGCGGCCTCGCGCGGCAAGGGTTACTGCCGGTCGTCAACTCCTTCGCCAGCTTCCTCGCGTCGCGCGCGAACGAGCAGATCTACAACAACGCGAGCGAGAAGACGAAGATCATCTACGCCTGCCACTACGCGGGTCTGATCCCGGCGGGGCCTGGAAAGTCGCATCAGAGCGTGCGCGACGCGTCGCTGTTCGGGGCGCTGCCGAACTGCGCGGTCGTCCATCCGGGGAACGAGCAGGAGACGCGCGCGCTCATCCGGTGGGCAGTCGAGGAGGCGAGGGAGAACGTCGCGATCAGGCTCGCGATTGGGCCGTCGCCGCGACGGCTCGAGTTCGCGGAGGGCTGGCGGCTGGAGGTTGGGAAGGGCACCGTTCTTGCCGAGGGCGGCGACGCGTTGGTCTTCGCCTACGGCCCGGTGATGCTTCACGAGGCGCTCGTCGCCGCGGAGACGCTGCGTGCGCAAGGTGTCCGACTTCAGGTCGTCGACCTACCGTGGCTGAACCGGATCGACGCAGCCTGGCTAGCCGAGACAGTGGCCCCGTTCGCGAAGGTCTTCGTGGTCGAGGATCACGCGCCGGTCGGCGCGTTGGGCGACGCGATTCTGCGCGCGTTGTCGGCGACAGGCGACCTCGACGGCAGGACGTTCGAAGTGTTCGGAGTCGAAGGCTGGCCAGCCTGCGGCACCCCGCCGGAGGCACTCCACCACCATCGCCTCGACGGAGCGTCACTCGCCGACAGGATCGCGGGCGACGTCGAACACGCCGATACGGGTTGACGATGGCCGCTCCCAGAGTCGTTCCGTGGTGCGCTGTGGCTCTTCTCGCGGCCATGGCAACGGCATGCGGGGATACCAACAGCCCGAAGCCGGTGCTCTCCGCAGCAGCTCTAGCGAAGTGTGCTTCACGCGGTTCGCCGATCACGGTGCGGCGCCTCGTCCGAGTGCTTCGAGCCAACGGAGTAACCCTCAGCATCAAAGAGAAGACGTGTCTTGCGACCGCCAAGCAGCGGGCTGACGCAGGATTGTCCGACGCGACCAACGGAGGCCCTTCAGGTCTCCAGATCTCGAAGGAGTTGGAGCGCAAGGAAGGCTTCGTGCTGTGCGACATTCATCCGGCTGGAGCCAGTCGAAAGGTGGTCGTCACCAAGTACGCAACAGACACGGAGACCTACCTTGAGGTTCTGAACGTCCATTGTTCCGTGTATCCCTCTGATGGCGCGAGTGAGACAGCGCAGGTAGTACGACTCCGACAGGCTCTCGCGGCGTTGGTCTAGCCGGGGATTCGGAGTTGCCGTGGGCTGGGTCGCGTAACCTGCCGCCGTGACGCCGTCTTCTGTCGGCCCGGTCTGGCTCGTTCTGTCTGACCCTCTCTCGACCGGATTTTCTTCGACTGCGGGGTTTGTCGATCGGCTCCGGACCGGCTCGGCGATCGGCTGCTGGTGTGAGCGGGGTCAGGAGGTCTTCCTCTTTCCACCCTTGGCGGCGTTTCGCTTCCCACAGGCGGCCAGCCTGTAGCACGTGTGCTACGGTTTGGCTATGGCACGCGAAGTCACCCAGCGGGAGTTGAGGAACGAGAGCGGTGAGATCATGCGCGCTCTCGACCAGGGCGAGTCCTTCGTGGTGACGCGCAATGGCGTTCCCGTTGGCGAGTTGATCCCGCTTCGTCAGCGACGGTTCGTGTCAGCTGACGCGGCCGTGGCGGTCTTCGCCGGCGCTCCTCGCGTCGATCTCGACTCCTTGAGGGTCGAGATTGACGCACTGGCCGATCAGAGTCCGTCGCCGCGTGCCTGATCGGCAGCATGCCCGGGGGCTCATCGACACGTCCGTCGTCATCGATCTCGATCGGATCGACGCGGGTCAGCTACCGACTGAGTTGGCGATCTCTGCGGTGACGCTTGCGGAGCTTGCTGCCGGCCCGCATGCGACTGCTGACCCGGAGGAGCGGGCACGCCGGCAGGACCGCCTCCAGCGTGTCGAGGCGACATTCGACCCCATTCCGGTCGACGCGTCGACCGCCCGGGCCTATGGCCGGATCTACGCTGCGGTCGCAGCGGCAGGTCGGCGAGCGCCCGGCAGGCGCGCCTTCGACCTTCTGATCGCCGCAACCGCATTGGGCGCCGGCTTGGCGCTCTACACCTGCAATCCCGACGATTTCCTCGGTCTCGACGCCCTCCTTGAGGTAGTGGCGGTCGGGACAACGCCCCTACCATCCTGACGGCAATGGTGCAGCGGACTCCGAGGGACAAGAGCCTGCTCCGGTCGGAGGGCAAGGCGGCGGCCAGCGATCCCGCGGACCTTGCCGACGCAGCCAGCGTTCGTTCGGAGATGGACGCGGTCGCCGCTGCCTGGGAGCAACCGCAGGCGTGGTCCGAGATGAAGGGCACAGTGTGGCTGGTTCTGCCCGATCCGCTGTCGACTCGGATCTTCTTCGACTGCGGGATCGTCGACCGGCTGCGCGCGCAGCTGGGCGACCGGCTCCAGGTCGTGTTCCTCATGGATCGGGCCGAGGTGAGCGGGTGGAGAGACCAACTCGACGGCGTGCCCGTGACCTATCGGGACGAGCTGTTCCCGCGTCGCGTCGGGATCGCGGCGAGCGCCTGGCGGCGGGTCGACCGCTGGCTCGACCGGCAGATCGGGTTCTTCCCGCTTGCCCTGCGTGTCAGCCTGCGCAAGGGCTTCCACCGGGAGCGGATGCGGCCGGGGCACAGGAACACGTTCCTCGATCCGACCAAGGCCGGCCCGCTCCCGTGCTGGGAGTGGCTCGAGCGGTTGATGCTGCGCTGGCACTACGGGCCTCTCCGATACGTGCCACGTTCCCTCACCAGCCGGCTGCACGCCGAGCGCCCGGCGATCGTCATGAGCAACATCCAGATGCAGGTCGACGTGCCGCTGATCGTCGCCGCGCGTCGCCTCGGTCTGCCGCTCGTCGGCAATATCGCAAGCTGGGACCACACGGTCGGCAAGGGCGTGATCTGGTCGGGCATGGCCCGCTACCTCGTCCAGAATAGCGTCATGCGGGACGACCTCGAGCGCTACCACGGCATCGCGACCGAGCGCGTCACGGTGACGGGCTGGCCGCAGACGGACGTCTTCCTTCACACGCGCCCGCGCTCCGACTACGACGCGCTGCTGCGCACCTTCGGGCTCGATCCTGCCCGGCCTGTCGTCCTCGTGATGGGGAACACGCCGACGAATGCACCGTACGAACCGCGGTTCGTCGATCGGCTGGTCGCGTGGTGGGAAGCCGGCCCGAGCGAGCGCTTCCAACTCCTGTTCCGGCCGCACCCTCGCGATTCCGAGTGGCGCGAGCGGTTCGCTGCTGCGCTCGGGCGCGAAGGCGCCCACGTCGAGGGTCTGTATGTACAACCGCCGAGCTACACGGACATCGAGAACCTCGCGCTCCTGCTCCAGCACGGCGACTGCGTCGTCTCGAACGCCGGCACGATCCTGCTCGACAGCCTCGTCAACGACCGGCCCGCGGTGTGCGTCCTCTATGACGAGGGTGCTCCGCCCGACGAGCGCTGGGCTATCAACAACGTCGGCGGCGAGCACTACAGGAAGCTCGTCGAGTCGGACGCGTTCTATCGCGCGCACGACTTCGACGAGGTGACGGCCGCGATCGAGCGCGCGCTCGCGCAGCCGGGCGAGCGCGCGGCGGAGCGTCGCCGTGTTGCCCACGAGCTCGTCGGCGACGTCGACGGCCACGCCGCTGACCGGGCCGTAGAGGCGATTCTCGCCGGAGTCTCATGAGCGCCAAGCGAACGTCGCTGACCGAGTTGCTCTACTTCGCGACCGTCTTCACGGTCACGTTCGCGAAGATCCACTGGGCGCTCGCCGGCGATCTCTCGCTCTCCGACGTGCTGACCGCGGTGTTCCTCGTCGCTTTCGTGATCCGCCGCTACGAGCGATCCGACGCGCGCTTCGCCAGGCCCGCCGCCGCGATGTTCGCGTTCTTCATCGCCTTCCTGCTCGTGTACTTGATCGGCTTCTTCAACCTCGCGACGACCGAGGCGCTCGACCAGTGGGCCAAGGGAATGATCAAGTTCCTGCTCCACTTCCTGTTCCTGGCCGCGGCGGTCGCGCTCGTCCTCCGGCGTGGCGAGCGGTTCTACTGGAAGACGCTGTGGGTCTTCTTCACCGGGATCGCGGCGAACGCGCTCTACGGGCTCGCGCAGCTCGGCGATGCGCTTGCGACCGGCGGCAACCTCGACGCAACCGTGCTCTCGCCGCTCACTGGCGGGGCCAGCCAGATCAACATCTACGGCGCCGTCCAGGGCCAGAGCGTCTACCGGCCGAACGCGTTCACCGGCGACCCGAACCACCTGGCGATCGAGCTGACCGTCCCGCTGCTCGTGCTCCTCCCGCTGTATCTGCGACTCGACGGCGACAGCCCCTGGCGTAAGCGACTGATGCTTCTGCTGTCGTTCCTCTTCGTGATGGAACTCGCGACACTCTCCCGCAGCGGCCTGTTCGGGCTGACGGCGGGGTTCCTCGTGCTGCTCATCCCGTACCGGAGGCATCTGATCTCGCGACAGCTGCTGCTCCCTCTCGCGGGCGTCACGTGCTTCCTGCTGGCCGTGTTCGCGTGGCGCTCGCATTTCTTCAGCACCGTCCTGCACTCGCGCGTGCAGACCGGCGACAACGGCACGAACACCCATCTCGCGGTGTAC
>JBBQPW010000131.1:0-6765 GCA_038216845.1 Gaiellales bacterium
GACGTAGGCGATTCCGCGGGCGCAACTCCTGTGGCGGGCTCCGGCGTCGAGCGAGGCGAGAGCCGCTCCCTTCCACTCCACCGTGCCCCGCGTCGGCGTGACGAGACCGCCGAGCGTATGCAGCAACGTCGTCTTGCCGGACCCGGAGGGGCCCCAGAGGGCGACCCTCTCCCCGGCGACGACAGCGACGTCGACGCCATCGAGCGCAACGACGGTGGCGTCACCGACTCCGTGGACGACGCTGACGCCGCGGCAGGCCGAGAGCACTGCATCCCCGACGACGTGCTCGAGCGGGACGGACTGCGTCATGACCGAACCGTGGGCTGGGTCGCCCGAAAACCGCCTGATGGCGTGCGGACGAGACAACGGATCGTGCCCAGCAATCCGACGGTGTCCAGGCGCCGAGCGACGAACGCCATCGCAGCCCCACCGATCACCGGGTCGACGATCGCCGCGCCCTGAGCCATCCCCGCCGCTAGAGACCGGAGCCAGCGACGCTGAAGCGCGACCACGGCGACCAGCCCGCCGAGCGCAGCGAGGCTCGCGCCGAGCGCAAGCGGATGGGTCATAGACCGGAGGCCGGCGAACGGCGTCACGACCGGCCCCAGGGATCGTCCGCCGAGCAGCACAGTCGCGACCACGACGACGCCGAAGATCAGCTCGACGACGCCCTCCAGCACGATCGTCGTCGCGATGGTCGTCGTCGAGCCGAGGACACGTCGGCGGAGGACCCCGAAGCGGAGCGCCTCACCGATCCGGGCGGGAAGAAGGGTGTTCGCTCCGACCGCGCCGGCGAAGCCGCCGAACGTCGTCCCGAAGCCGACGTCCACGGCCGGATACGCGTGCCGGACGATCGTGTGCCACGAGCGGGCTTCGGCGACCACCTTGAGTACGTGGAGCGTCAGCGCAACGGCGAGTGCCCAGGCGGAAACCGGCCCGAGGCTGTCGAGGGTGTTGCCGGCGAGCGAAAGAACGACGTACACGGTGACCCCGCGTCAGACCGAGCGACCGTCGGCGATGCTCACGATGCGGTCGGCCGCTTCGGCCACCTGCCTCGAGTGCGTCACGGTGACGATGGTCGAGCCACACTCGGTACGCAGACGGTGCAGCGCTTCGAGGACGATCCTCTCGTTTGCAGCGTCGAGCTCGCCGGTCGGCTCGTCGGCGAGAACGAGCGGCGCCTCGCGTGCGGCCACAGCGGCGATTGCCACGCGCTGTTGCTCTCCTCCGGAGAGCGCCGTGACACGGTGATCGGCCCGCCGTTCCAGGCCGAACATCGCCAGAGCGCTGTCCGCTCGACGCGAGACATCGGGGAGATGCGCGAGCCGCAAGGCCATGACGACGTTCTCACGTGCGGTCAGATCCGACCATAGGTTGTCGCTCTGCAACACGAGTGCGACCGTCCGCGCCCGATAGCTTGCGAGCCCGCGCTCGTCGAGGTGTCCGAGAGGCTGGCCGAACGCCCGCACCTCCCCTGCGGAAGCTCCGTTGAGCCCGGCGGCGAGGTGGAGGAACGTGCTCTTACCCGAGCCGGAGCGCCCGAGCACCGCAACGAACTCACCTCGCTCGATCCGCAGATCGAGACCACGGAGGGCCACCGTCTCGACCGGCCCCGAGCGGAACAGCTTGAAGACGTCGACCAGCTCGAGCGCCGGCCATTCGACCGCAGCCACATCGGATACCGGCTCCTGGTAGAGACTGGTCGCCGTTACCTCCACCGGAAGCTCCCGATCATCAGCCGGTAGGCGTCGACGTTATCGACTCCCTTCGGGGTTCCGAGATCGACGACGGCGACGTGTCCCGCGCGGAAGAGGTAGTAGCGGTCGACGACGAGGTAAACGCGCTTCCCTGTGACCGGGTTCGGATCGCCTCGGGTCGAGTAGACGACCTTCACGGCCGGCCGGCCGAGGAGCGCCGCCGAGGTGGGTGCGACGAAACGGAGCGACGGCGTCGATGTCGCGAGCCGTTTCATCGCAGCTGTGACCGAGGCGATCGAAGGCGGGGTTCCCGGCGAGACGACGATCCGGACGAGGTTGTTCTTGTCCTTGAACGTCACGAGTGATCCAGCGCCGCGCTGGGCCCACCCCTCCGGATACTTCATCGAATAGCCCGCGCGGCCGTTCGAGAAGGTGAGAAACACCTGGTTGTCGGGGACGTCCCCCGTGGCGGCTGCCTGCGCCTCGGGAGTGAGCGCCCCGGATGACGGGGCCGCCGGCGCTGTGGCGGGCGTGCTCGTCGTTGTCGACGGCGCAGGGGCTGGCGACACCGCGGTCGAGGGCGTCCCCGTGGTCGTCGGCGACGAGCTAGCCCCACATCCGACCGCGAACGCACCGATAGCCAGGCTGATCGCGAGAAGCCCGACGACGTCGCGTCCCTTCATGGGCTCATGATGCGTCGAACCATCTGAAGATGTCCTGAACAGACCCTCGAGTCAGCGGAGGATGCCGGTGTGGCCGAGCGAGTACCGACCGGGTTGCGGCCAGACACTGAGACCGTGCGGACCCCGTCCGACGGAGATGCGGGCAAGCAGGCTGCCGTCTTTCGTGCTGAGCGCGTACACGACACCGCTCCACCGACCCGAGAGCCAGAGCACCTTGCCGTCTGCCGAGACGTTGCCCATGTCGGGGCTGCCGCCTCCCGGGATGTGCCATTTGCCGACGATCCGGCCGGTGCGGAAGCTGATCAGCGACACCGAGCCCTCTGCGCGATTCGTGACGTAGAGAACCTTCGCATCTCGGCTCGGGTAGAGGCCGTGCGTGCCCAGTCCCGTCCGGACGAAGCCCACGACGCGCAACCGACGGCCGTCAACCTTCCAGACACCGCCGGCGGCCATGTCGGCGACGTAGAAGATTCGCCCGTCACGTGACAGCTTCACGTCTTGCGGCGCTGCTCCCGCGCGCAGGGCCAGTGTCCCGACTACGCGCTCGCGCCGGACGTCGACCTTGACGAGCTGACCTGAGAACTCGCAACTCGCAAGCAGATAGGAGCCGTCGGCTGAGAAGTCCACATGATCGATGCCGGCGCACGGCACGTGGACCGAGCGGTGAAGACGAAAGCTGTGCGCCTCGCGGAAGTCAAGGCGGTGCAAGCGCTCGGCGACGACGATCGCATACCGCCCGTCCGGCGTGAAGTACATGTTGTACGGATCGTCGACGGGGATCGGCCGACTTGGGCTGCCGGTACGCGGGTCGATCGGCGTGAGGCTGTTGCCCACGTCGTTCGTCACGTACAGCGTCTTCAGGTCGTAGGCGGGGACGACGTGCTGTGGGAGCCCACCGACGGCGAAATGACGCACGATCTTGAACGTCGCCTGGTCGATCTCGTCGACGGTGTTGCTCTGCGAGTTCGGGACGTAGACACGCGAGAGCGCAACGCGGGCCGACCCACGTAGCCCGTTCGCGGAGTCCGCGGCGTACACATTGCGAGGATCGAGCAACGGCGGAACGACAGCACGTGTCACGCGATCGGGCGGGCGGTGTGCGTTTCCTGGCCGTAGCCGGATCAGGGTCGCGACCGTGCCCGATCGTGACCGGCCGCCGGCCACCGCAATGCCGTTGCGCACCGACACCGCCGCCAGGTCGCTGAGAGCCGTCGGCAGCCGACCGGCCAGTCTCACCCGTTGACGCGGAACATCGATCGAAACGATCGTGGCCGCGGGCGTCCCGACTGTGGCCCCCCTGCCTCCGATCACGTATGCGACATCTCCGACCGTCGCCGCAGCCGCGTGCGTGACGGGCGCCGGCAGTCGTCCGATGCGCACCACGCGACGAGTCGCAGGCACATACTCGAGCACCGAGGAGCTCGCCGTTCCGTCCGATCTCGAGCCACCTGCGATGATCAGACGGCCCGCGACGGCCGTAACTGCGGCGTACCGCAACGCCGTCGGGAGATGGCCCACGACCCTCGCCGCCGAACCAGGCTTCCAGGCCACGATCGTGTCGAGCCAACGGGTGCCTGTGTAGCCGCCGACGATGTAGGCGGTCCCGCCGATCGTCGCAGCCGCCTGATCCGAGCTCGGCGCCGGGAGACGGCCCACGACCGCGGCGGCACCCGTAGTCGGATCGACACGGACGATCTCATCATGCTGACGCACCCCGTCCCCACCGCCGAACACGTAGGCCTTGGACCCGAGATGTGCGCCGCCGGCATCGTGGACCGCGAAAGGAAGCGTTCCGATGCGCCGGCTCCCGGATGTTCCGACGGCAACGACTGCCGCGGTCGACGTATCGGCCGCAGTGAGCCCCCCGAGGAGCAGCAGACCGTCACCAGGGAGCGCGGCAGCAGCCGCATCCTGGACGGGAGCGTCGAGTACGCCTGCCGGGGCGGAAAGCACGTGCAGCGTCGGGCGAGATCGACGCGCTACCGGAGTCGTCCGTGGTGTCTGAGCAGCCCGTTCAGTGGACGCGGTCGCGTTCCGTGCGTCGCGGGTTGTCAGCCACCACCCGAGCGCCCCCACGCCGAGAGCCACGATCGCGACAGATGCAAGCAGCGCAGGTCGGCGCGAATGGTGAAGCCGCACGCGCAAACGTTGTCAGTCCAAATCTGAACGGCTCCTGAAAGCCCACGTCAGACCAGTTCGAGTCAGTCCCCGCCCGGCTGCAATTCGCCCTCGATCGCGGCCTCGAGCTCCTCGACCTTGAAGCCGAACGGACCTTCGCCGCCCTGGTAGGAGATGTTCCCATCCGTGCCGATCAGGTAGAGGCGATCTGGCCAGCCTCCGTAGCGGCGGCCGACCTCGTCGTTGACACCGTCGATCAGCACGGGCAGCTCGAGCTCGTAGCGCAGGCCGCATACGACGGCGACCTCGTGGCGCTCTGCCGCCGACTGCGGGTCGGCGACGAGGATCCCTTCGTCCCGGTTGCTCGTGAGAACCCAGCCGTCCTCGGGATGGGCCTCGCGGATGTAGACGACGAAGAACGCCACCGCGTCTCCGAAACGCCGGTACAGAGCGTTCAGCGCACCCAACTGGGCGCGAAACGGCGGTCAGGTGTACGACCCGAAGACGAGCGCGACCGGACGGACGCCCACGAAGTCCGCGATGCGGACGATTCCGCCGTCCGGCGTCGGAAGCTCGAACAGGAACGCCGGCTCGCCGGGCGCGAGCTTCGGCGTCATCAGCTCGCGATGGAACGAGGACGCGAGAACGTCCTCCATCGTCAGCGCCGAGTCTGGGGGTGTCGGCGGTCCTTGAGAGTTCACGGCGTGTTATCTCTGGGAGCAGCGGCGGCAGCCGCTGCTCCCAGAGCCGTTCAGCTCGGCTGCGGAACGATCCGGATGTAGGGGCGCGGCTCCTCCCACTCCCCGAAGGTCTCCTTGGCCTCGTCGTTCGAGACGGAGCCCGCAATGATCACGTTCTCGCCCTGCTGCCAGTTCACGGGCGTCGAAACCTTGTGCTTCGCGGTCAGCTGCAGCGAGTCGATCACGCGCAGCACCTCGTCGAAGTTCCGGCCGGTCGTCATGGGGTAGACGAGGATCAGCTTCACCTTCTTGTCCGGGCCGACGACGAACACGTTTCGCACGGTCTGGTTGTCGACGGCGGTACGGTCGGCCGGGTCTCCGCTGACGTCGGTACCCAGCATCCCGTAGAGCTTCGACACGTTGAAGTCGACGTCGCCGATCATCGGGTAGTTCGGCGCCGTTCCCTGCGTGTCGGCGATGTCGGCTGCCCAGGCGGCATGCTTGTCGATCGGATCGACGGACAACCCGATGATCTTCACGTTCCGGCGGTCGAAGTCGGGCTTGATCTTCGCCATGTAGCCGAGCTCCGTGGTGCACACCGGAGTGAAGTCCTTGGGGTGCGAGAACAGCACCGCCCACGAGTCGCCGATCCAGTCGTGGAACCGAATCGGTCCCTCGGTGGTCTGCGCCTCGAAGTCCGGCGCGGTGTCGCCAATCTGCAAAGCCATCGTGCTCCCTCCTCGTTCGAATCGCGGGTGCAGACTCGCACCCACCGGGTCACGAGGCAAGGGTATCGCATTACTTCAATAGGTAAAGCTTGCGGGCTCTTCGGGAAAGCCGACTAGCGCAGCCGGTACACGATGCGGCCACGATCGAGGTCATACGAGGAGACCTCGACCCGCACGCGATCGCCAGGGTGCATGCGAATGCGATGGCGCTTCATGCGGCCCGCGGTGTAGCCGATCATCTCGTGACCGTTGTCGAGCTTCAGCCGGAACATCCGGTTGCGGAGAGACTCGGTGATCTCCCCTTCCATCTCCAGCTTCTCTTCCTTGACAGCGATGGCGGTCTCCTTTCATCGAGGAAACAGGATTGGGCCAATGTGAAGCACGGAGGCCCGCAGCCGCCGAAGCGACCGCGGGCCTCCAATGTCACGCGCTAGGAAACGACGGTGACGTTGGTCGCCTCAGGGCCCTTCGCGCCCTCGCGGGCCTCGAATGTGACCTTTGCGCCCTCCGGGAGCGACTTGAAGCCGTCACCGGCAATGTTGCTGTGATGCACGAAGAGATCTTTCGATCCCTCGGCGGGCTCGATAAAACCGAAACCCTTCGCATCGTTGAACCATTTCACGGTTCCTTCTGCCATGGAAATACACCTCCCCACACTGATTACGAACGCATTGGGAAGGCGCACACGCGCAGACCGAACTCGCTCTAACTTGCACGAACCATAGCAGCCGGCGCCGGGATCTCCGAAGAAGGGCTTGAAACAGGCGCGCTACTCCGATCGCAGGACGAGCGCGACCTCGTCCACGTAGCACCACGTCCAATCCTCGCCCGGCTGGGCCGAGCGGATCAGCGGATGCCC
>JBBQPW010000132.1:0-6714 GCA_038216845.1 Gaiellales bacterium
ATGGAGACGATCCACGACGAGCGCGTCGACGAGGTGATCGTCTCCACGTTCCCCGGCGAGCGCTCCGGCTGGCTGCGGCGTGATCTGGTCGGGCGCCTGCGAAGCGACTCGGGCGTCCCCGTCCAGCACGTTGTCGTCGAGTCGAGGGTGGAGGTGTCGGCTTGACCGCCCACGCCGATACGCACGGCCACCACCACGGGCCGCCGCTCGCGAACAAGAGCTCGCGCATCGAGGCGACCACGCTCGGCATGCTCATCTTCATCGGGTCGGAGGCGATGCTTTTCGGCTCGTTCTTCGCGGCCTATTTCTTCGTTCGTGTCGTCAACCCGAGCGCGCCCTCACACTGGCCGCCTGCGCCGTTCCACTTTCCGATCTTCGTTGCCGGCGTCAACACGGTGATCCTCGTCACCTCGAGCTTCACGATGCATTGGGCGCTGCAGTCGATCAAGCGCGGCGATCGCGCGGGACTGAAGGCGGGGCTCGTCTCGACCATCGCGCTCGGTCTCGCGTTTCTCCTCACGCAGGGCATCGAGTACGCCCACGTCGGCTTCAACACGAGCGACGGCGCGTTTGCGTCGGCGTTCTTCGGACTCACCGGCCTCCATGGTGCGCACGTCTTCATCGGGCTCACGCTGCTCACGGTCGCGGCCGTGCGTGCCTTTCGCGGGCACTACACGCCGGAGCACCACCACGGCGTCGAGCTTCCGGGCATCTACTGGCACTTCGTCGACGTGATGTGGATCGTCGTCTACGTCACTGTCTATTTGCTCTAGCGGGCAAATAGACTAAGTCGCTTGAGGAACCCCCTCCGGGATGAGACCGCGGCATTCCGCATGGTCTTGCTGACGATCGGTGCTCTTGGGCTAATCGTGATCGGGTCGGCGATTTCGACCTGGGTCGGCCTCGGGGTACTGGTCGCTCTCGTTGCGGCCGGAGTGCTCGCGATCTGGAATGGACGCCGCGAGCAGCCGTTACGTCAGCATCTACCCGGGTCGGGCGAGCGGCCGAGGATTCTCGTCGTCGCGAATGAGACAGTCGAGGGCGACGAGCTCCTGGCCGCGGTCAGGCGGCTCGTCGCCGGTCGAGTCGCCGACGTCCATGTCGTGTGCCCCGCGCTCAACTCGAAGCTGCGGCACTGGACGTCGGACGAAGACGGTGCGCGTGCCGCGGCGCAATCGCGTCTCGAACGGAGCCTCGAGCGGTTACGCGCGGCAGGATTCGTCGCGAGCGGCGAGGTCGGGGACGCCGATCCGGTTCAGGCCGTCGAGGATTCGCTACGGAGTTTTGGGGCGGACGAGATCGTTGTCGCGACACATCCGCCGGGTCGCTCGCACTGGCTGGAGCACGGAGTCGTGGATGCCGTCCGCCATTGCTTCGTCGTGCCCGTGACCCACGTCATCGTGGATCTAGACAGCGAAAGGGACTGATTTCAGTCTGGCCCTCTCTCCGTTTCCCCTTCAGCTACCTACTTGCCGGAGACCCCGAGCAGGTAAGCGATCAGCGCGCCGAGCTGCGTCTTCGTCAGGGTCTCGCCGAAAGTTCCCGGCATGATGCCGGGTTGGAACTTCGGGACGATGTAGGCGCTCGGGTTCACGATCGACTCGCGGACGTAGACGTCGAGCGCTTTGCCGGCGGTCTTCGCGTCGGCGGCGAGGCCGTCGAGATCCGGCCCGATGTTTCCGCCGGAGCCCGCGTCCTTCAATGTATGGCAGCCGCCGCAGCCGTTGGCCGCGAAGACCTGCTTGCCGGCAGCGAGCGTCGTCGCGTTCGGCTGGGTCGCCGTTACCGGGGTGGTGGGGGCCGGGGCAGGGGCGGGAGCGGGCGCAGGGGCGGGCCTCGCGACGGCGGCCTTGCCGGCGACGCTCGCCACGTACGCGGCTACATCGTTCGCATCCTGGCCTGTGACGAGGTTCTTCGGCATCCCGGGCGAGCCGGTGGACGTCTCGGTGATCGCGTAGGCGATCTGGCCGCGAACGACCTGCCGGATCGTGCCCTCGGTCATGCCGACGGCGAGATCCTGCTTGAAGGCGTAGTCGAGATCAGGTCCAATGATCCCTGTTGTGCCCGCGTCGGCCAAGACGTGACATGAACCGCAACTCGGCTTCCCGGCCTTGCCGTTGACGAAGAGCTTCTTCCCGTTCGCCTTGTCGGCCTTCGCCGACGTGTAGCCGAGGGCGCCACAGCCCGCCACGGCGGTTGCGAGGGCGCTGAGCGCGACCGCGAGAAGGACGGTCCGACGACGTGCTCGCGCGCTGACGATCGCTGGCTCCACTCGGCTGCGAGTCTAACCCGACTTCGCCTTCGTAGGCTTCGCCTTCGGCGTGGTCTTGGCGGGCTTCGTCAAGAGCTTCAACTGCTTGCGCACGAGCGGTGCGTTGGCGTCGTCGGGCGCGAGCACGAGGAAGCGGCGGTAGGCCGCGATCTGCGCCTTTGAGTCACCGATGTCGCGCGCCGCGTTTGCGATCGCGAGCTGGGTGTTGGGATCTTTCGGAGACTTGCGTGCGGCCGCCTGATACGTCGAGAGCTGGTTCTGGAGTGCCTGTTGCTCGAGCTGGAGTGCCGTCTGATACGTCGCGCTGGCGTCGCTCGTGAGCGGGGCTGCGAGCGGGTCGGTGAAGATTGGGTTGCCCTTTACGAGTAGGCCGTTGCCGGCAGGCGAGATGGTGCCCGAGTAGGCGACTGCAAGCTGGGCGTTCTGCGCAATCGTCGCCTGCTTTTGCGCTTGCACCCGGTAGAGGCCGGCGAGCTCGTTCAACCCGTTGAGATCTTTCGGGGCAAGCTGCGTGTACTGGGTCTGCGCGTTGATCGCGAGGTCGATGTCGCCCTCGCCCTTGAGCTGGTAGGCAGTCGCGAGGTCGTGCCAGGCCTTCGGGTCCTTCGGGCGCTTCTCGGTCGCCTTCAGCGCGGAGCTGACCGATCCGCTGCCACCGCCGCCCTGGTGATTCCGAAACAGGTCGCCGAGACCCGTGCCGCTTGCTCCGACGCCGAAGAGTACGAAGCCGAACCCGAAGAACAACGCAAGGGCGAGGAACATCCATTTCGAGTGGCGCCGCAGCCGCGGGAAGAACATCGTGTCTTCGATCGAGCCGGATGTTTTCTTGGACGTCGGTGGGCGCTGCGCAGGTGACTTGGCCGCCGTGCCGCTCACGCCTCGAGCATTCGTGCGCGAGCCCGCTGTGCGTTGCTTGTTGATGCGTGCCATGTCGTCCCTCCCTTCCGGTAGCGCTCCTCGCCGGCTACGAGAGTAGCGACGACGTGGTCGGGGGAGCCGCCGAGAACCAGCGCGCCGACCGGATCCTCCCATGGCAGGAACGGCGAGTCGGCGAGTGAGACCACCGCTAGATCCGCTTGTTTGCCTACCTCGAGCGACCCGATCTCACGGTCGAGCCCGAGCGCGCGGGCCCCGCCGAGCGTCGCGAGCTCGAGTGCGTCCGCGGTGGTGAGTGCGTCCGGCCGGCGTTCGCGCGCGCGCGCCGCCATCACCGCGGCGCGTAGCTCGTCGAACATGTCGAACGACGGAGCCGAGGCCGGGCTGTCGGTGGCGATACAGACTCGAACCCCTGCCGCGCGCAACGCCACAAGCGGCGCCACGCCGCAGCCGAGCAGTGCGTTCGACCGCGGACAGTGCGCGACGGCCGTACCTGTGGCAGCCAGCAGCGCGATCTCCTCGTCGGTTACGTGGACGCAGTGCGCGGCGATGACGGCTGGGCCGAGGACGCCGGCTTCGGCCAGCGCGCCGATCGCCCCACGACCGAGCGGCGGCACGAGGTACTCGGCGATCGATTCCCACGGTCCACGGCCAGTGCGCAGGTACTCGAGCTCTGCCTCGCTCTCGGAGAGATGCGTGGCGACGGGCAGGCTGAGCTCGGCGCACGCTTCGTAGAGCTCGACCGCGCAGGTGTACGGCGCATGCGGCGAGATGCCGACCTGAACACGATCGGAAAGCGAGCCGCTCACCCGGTCGTGTAGCTCCTCGAAGCCAGTGAGGGCGCCCGCGTCCTCGCCGAACACTTCGAGGTAGACGATCGCCCGCAGGCCGAGCTCGGCGCAGGCAACCGCGGTCGCCCCGGCAAAGCTGCAGTCTCCGACGGTCGTGATCCCCGAGCGCAGGCACTCGGCGGCCCCAAGGCGAGCCATCGCCTCCATGTCTGTCTGATCGAGCCGACGCTTCCGCGCAACGTGCAGACCGATCCACGGTGGAAACGAGAGCCCGTCGCCGAAGCCGGCGTACGCCGCGTACTCGAGGTGCGAATGGGCGTTGACAAATCCGGGGAGGATCACCGCGTCCTCGAACCGTTCGCCCGCTCCGAGTTGGGCGGCCGTTCCCACGGCGACGATGCGCCCGTCCTCGAACGAGACGGCGCCGTTCTCGATCGGGGAGCCTGCGATCGGGAGCACCCAGTCGGCGCTCAGCACGCTCACAGGTCGGGTTCGAATGACGGACTCGAACTGCGGGTCCAGTAGCGCTCCATCAGGACGGAGAGCCAGATCGAGCCCTCGTAGAGTGCGAAGAGCGGGATCGCCTCCAGTGCGGTCGTTACCGGGTCGATGCCGGGCAACGCGACCGCGACGACCGCGACGATGAAGTAGCCAATCCGGCGCGTATGGCGCAACCGGTAGGAGGTTACGATGCCGAGCCGCACGAGCGCGAGCACGAAGATCGGCAGCTCGAAGACGACGCCCATCCCGACCAGGACCAGCAGCACGAAGCTGTAGTAGCTCGCCGCCTGGATCTGGATGTTGAAAGTCTGGTCGTTGTAGTTCGTCAGGAACGAGAGGGCTTTCGGCAACACGATGTAGTAGCCAAAGACGACGCCTCCGACCAGCAGTATCGTGGCGAAGAGTACGAAGCCCACGAGGATCCGCTGCGTGTGTTCTGCAATGGCAGGGGCGAAGAAGCCCCACACCTGCCAGAGCACGACCGGGAACGCGGCGCCGATGCCGACCCAGAGGCAGATCTTGAACGTGATCAGGAACGGCTCGGCGACCCCGAGGGTCAGGATCCCCTGAGCCTGACGCTTCCTGGGCAGTGGTGCGTTCAACCAGTGGAGGATCTCGTGCTGGAAGACGAACGCGACGATCGTGAAGACGATCACGATCCCTAGCGACACGATGATGCGCGAACGCAACTCGTCGAGGTGCTCGACGAGCGTTGCCTCCTCGCCGTGGCGAAGCCGCCGCGGCAATCTCATCCGGCTAGACCGTGTCGTGCTCTCGCGAAGCGGCGGAAACGGTCGTGTCGGTGGGGTCGTTCAGCGACGTCTCGAGCTCGGCGCGGACCTCGTCCACGTGCTTGCTCGCGCCGCTCACGGAGTCCTTGAACTCGCGCATTCCCTGCCCCACCGACTTCCCAATCTCCGGCAAGCGCTTCGCGCCGAACAACAGCAACGCGAGTAGCAGAAGGAGAACGATCTCCCATGGGCCTACGTTTGGCATGGGCCGAGAATAGCAGCGCGTCGGAGATTGGCCAGGGACCGGCTACCATGGGACGCAAGCGGGCTCGCCCGCACGCCCTTCAATCGGAGCGAGGATCTTTCAACGTGGCATTGCTCGAGATCAAGAATCTGCACGTCGCTCTGGAGGACGGCACCGAGATCGTCAAGGGTGTCGACCTCGCGGTCGACCTGAACCAGAAGCACGCGATCATGGGCCCGAACGGCTCGGGCAAGTCGACCCTCGCCTACGCGTTGATGGGCCATCCGTCCTACGAGATCACCGAGGGCGAGATCCTGCTCGACGGCGAGAACGTGGTCGAGATGGGCGCCGACGAGCGCGCGCAGCGCGGGCTGTTCCTCGCCTTCCAGTATCCGCACGCGATCCCCGGCGTCACCGTCACCAACTTCCTGCGGCAGGCGATGAACGCCGTGCGCAAGGCGAAGAACGGCGGCGAGGACGACCCGATCCACGTCAAGGAGTTCCGCACTGAGCTGCTCGCGGCGATGGAGCGCCTGAAGGTGCCCCGCGAGCTCGCGTCGCGCTATCTGAACGACGGCTTCTCGGGTGGCGAGAAGAAACGGGTCGAGATCCTGCAGATGGCGATGCTGAAGCCGCGGATCGCGATTCTCGACGAGACCGACTCGGGCCTGGACATCGACGCGCTACGGATCGTCGCGAACGGCGTCAACGATCTGGTCGGGGCCGAGATGGGAGCGCTCGTGATCACGCACTACCAGCGAATCCTCGACTACGTCACGCCGGACTTCGTGCACGTCTTCGTCGACGGTCGCATCGTCGCCGAGGGCGGCGCGGAGCTCGCACACCAGTTGGAGAAGGACGGCTACGAAGCATTTATCCCCGCCGGAGTGAGCGCGGGGGCCACCTCATGATCCGCCGCGTAGGCTTGACGGAGCGGCGAACGAGCGGAGCGCCGGCTTGGCCGACGCAGGAGCGGGGAATATGAGCACCACCGAGAACGACGTCATCAAGGAGATCCGGAGCGAATACAAGTACGGCTTCTCGAATCCCGACGAGGCCAAGGACTACTTCTTCAAGTCGGGTCGTGGCCTGTCGCACGAGGTCGTCGAGGCGATCGCCGAGCACAAGAACGAGCCGGAATGGATGCGCAAGTTCCGGCACAAGTCGCTCGACTACTTCTACGCGCGCCCGATGCCGACCTGGGGCGGCGCTGTCGACGAGATCGACTTCGACAACATCTACTACTACATCCGCCCGACCGAGAAGCAGGTCGACAAGTGGGAGGACCTGCCCGCCGAG
>JBBQPW010000133.1:0-6681 GCA_038216845.1 Gaiellales bacterium
CACCTCGGCGACAACGTGCGCTGCATCGACTGCCCCACCGGCGGCCCGATCGGGCGATGGCCCGAACACAAGCGCGCGCACCACGGGCGCGCGCACGGCATCCGTCCAAAGAGAGGCGCCGAAGATGTTCGGCGGATGCGGCCGCTCCTCGCCACGCCGCCAACCAACAGCAACGAGGAGAAGGAGGTCACCACCATGGCAACCAGCACACCCAAGCCCGGCAAGCGCGAGTCCGCCAAGCAGGTCGCAATCGACGTCCTGCGCGAAGCAGGCGAACCGCTGCACGCGAAAGAAATCGCCAACCGCGTTCTCGCCTCCGGTCGCTGCGCTGGCCTCAAGGGCAAGACACCCGAAGCGACCATCAGCGCCATGCTGGCAGTCGGCTCCAAGGCGGGCGGACCCTTTGCCCGCGTCGACAAAAGCACCTACACCCTCGCGAACGCGCCCGGCACAACCGCGAACGCAAGCGAGACGCCGAAGTCCGCGGGCGAGAAGTCGGCCGCAACTCGAAAGACCAGACAGGCACCGAAGCCGACCGGCCGCACACGAACCAAGCGGGCGTCCGCGAAGCGTTGACGCTGAGACCGACCAAACTCGTCCCACCGGGGAGCCGCCACGGCGGCTCCCGCTCCTCGGTCGCCCCGCGACCGACCCCGGCAGAGGATGACGTTTTACATCCTTAGCCGGATTTAGCCGTCAACGATAAAGAGTGTTTTACCCGTCTTAGCGTCCTTTATCTGAATACGGTAAACCTGGTAAGATCGCTCTCCGTGGATCCGCGGACGAATCCCTACACCCCGAACGCCGGCGCCCCGCCGCCCGCCCTGGTCGGCCGCGACGCGGAACTGGAGGGCTTCGAGATCCTGCTCGAGCGCTTGCGGCGCGGCTACGCCGAGCAGTCGATGCTGATCACCGGCCTGCGTGGGGTCGGCAAGACAGTATTACTCGGGGCGTTCGAGAGCCGGGCTCGCGCCAGCGGCTGGATCACCGTCACGGCGGAGATCACCAAGAACGAGGACTTCGGCCCCCGCATGGGGAGCATGGTCCGCCGCGCCATCTTCCAGGTCGCCCCCAAGGCCAGCTGGACCGACAAGCTCCGCCAAGCCGCCGGCGCGCTCAAGTCCTTCTCGATCACCGTCGCCCCCGACGGCTCAATCAGCGCCGGCGTCGACATCGAGCCGCTCGAAGGCACCGCCGACAGCGGCAACCTCTCAGACGACCTCACCGACCTGCTCGTCGCACTCGGCGAAGCCGCCCAGGAACGCGAGACAGGGATCGCCTTCCTCGTCGACGAAGTCCAGTTCCTGCGCACCAACGAGTTCGAAGCGCTGATCGCCGGCCTGCACCGCACCGTCCAACGGCAACTGCCGATCACGCTCGTCGGCGCCGGCCTCCCCCAACTCCCCCGCCTCGCCGGCGAAGCCAAATCCTACGCCGAACGGCTGTTCAAGTTCCCGCGCATCGGACAGCTCTCACCCCCGCAAGCCGAGGCGGCGCTCGCCAAACCCGCCGCCGAGCAAGGCGTCACCTTCGACCCGGGCGCGATCGACGTGATCGTCGACTACACCGAGGGCTACCCCTACTTCATCCAGGAATACGGCAAAATCGTCTGGGACCTCGCCCCCGAAAACGAAGCGATCAACCAACGCATCGCCGAAGAAGCACAACGCGCCGTCGAGGCAAAACTAGACGAATCATTCTTCCGCGTACGCGCCGAACGCACCACCGAACTCGAACTCCACTACCTACGCGCAATGGCCGAACTCGGCCCCGGCGAACAAACCGCCGGCGACGTCGCCACCGTCATGGGACGCCGCACCGAACAACTCGGCCCCACCCGCGCCCGCCTCATCGACAAAGGACTCATATACACCACCGGACACGGCCGCGGCGACTTCACCGTCCCCCAATTCGACCGCTACCTCCGCCGCAACCACGAACTCACACCACCACGCGAGCCGTAAACAACAACGCTCCAGAGCTCGAGACCAACTGCATCCGTGAGATCGACACGGCAAACCGCGACTAGAGAGACCGATGGTTTTCAAGACCACGGCGGTCCTCCGCACGATGCCGCATGGCTACAGGTGTTGCGACGTTCCCGATGCGCCCGTGCACCACAAGTTGCGCCAGTGTCGACGGTCAGGCGTGAGGACGCTCGCCCAGCCGAGTGTTCGTGTATGTTCCCTGAGTGGGAACAGCCGCTGCTCTTATTCCAGTTCCGGTCGGCGTGTACGCGCGGATCTCGTCTGATCGTGACGGGGATCAGCTCGGGGTGCGGCGTCAGATCGCGGACTGCGAGCGGCTCGCGGAGCAACGTGGGTTGGTGGTCGCGGATCGGTACGTCGACGACGACATCAGCGCTTGGAGCGGCAAACGCCGGCCCGAGTACGAGCGGTTGCTTGCAGACCTGCGCGCGGGAGCCGTTCGCGGCGTGATCGTCTATCACCTTGATCGGCTCACGCGCGGGGACTTGCGGGTGCTGGAGTCGTTCGTTGATCTGTGCGAGGAGCTGCGCGTCGAGCTGGGCTGTGTGACTGGCGAGGTTGACCTCGCCACTTCCACTGGCCGCCTGATGGCTCGTATGCTGGGAAGCATGGCGCGCTACGAGAGCGACCATAAGAGCGAACGCATTCGCCGCAAGCACGAAGAGATCGCAGCGAACGGCAAGGTGTCGGGCGGTGGCAGCCGCCCGTACGGGTACGAGGCCGACAAGCTGTCGGTGCGCCCGGCGGAGGCTGCGATCGTCGCGGAGTGCGCGAAGCGGCTGCTTGCGGGGGAGCCGGTGCGTTCGATCGCGCGTGACCTGAACGAGCGCGCTGTGCCGACCTCGACGGGCGGGGAGTGGTCGCCACAGAGTTTGCGTCGGATGCTTGCCTCGCCGCGGATCAGCGGCCAACGGATCCACCATCGCGAGATCGTCGCGACCGCGGTTTGGCCGGGGATCATCAGCGTCGAGGATGGTGCTGCGATCAGGGCGTTGCTTGCGAACCCGGAGCGGCGCACGAACAAAACGGCCCGCCGCTATCTGCTCGGCGGTCTGCTCGCGTGTAGCCATTGCGGCGAGCGGCTGGTCGCACGTCCCCGTAGCGGCGGCCAGCGCCGCTATGCCTGCGCGAAAGGGCCGGGCTTCTCGGGGTGCGGCAAGACGTACATCAACGCCGACGAGGTCGAGCGGTTCGTGACCGAGGCGGCGCTGCATCGTCTCGACTCCAAGGAGTTGAAACGCAGCCAGGAGCAACGGGAGCGTGAGGCACCCGACGCGCGACGGTGGCTTGCGGAGCTGGAGGCGGCGCAGGCGCAGCTGGACGAGCTCGCCAATGCGTATGGGCAGCGGCAGTTCTCGCTCCAGGAGTGGATGGCCGCACGGAAGCCGATCGAGCAGCGGATGACGGCCGCGCGCAAGCAACTCGCGAACGTGTCCCGCACGAACGTTCTTGCGGGCTACGTCGGTCACAGCGACAAGCTGCGTGCCGAGTGGGACTCGCTCGACTTGAGCCAGCAGCACGCGATCGTCGCGACCGTCTTCGACTCGGTGATCGTCGGCCCGGCACGTCAGGGCTTCAACCGCTTTGACGAGTCGCGTCTGACCCCGGTCGTGCGTCCCTGAGCGAGGATCTCGGCGACCTTCGCGAGCGCGAGCGGGTCGGACAGCTTGACCGGAACGTTTTGGTCCACGCAGCTACGTTCGACCCACGCGATCGCGCGGGCCTTTAGATCGTCAGTTCCACTGCGCCCAGCAGGCGGGCGGGCCACGCCACCCCTCCACACTCGACGACAACCACACGTACTCGGCTGCGGATCCCATGTAGCCGGAAGCGCGCTCGATCACGTCATGGGCCGAGATCCCGTAGCACTCGATCTTCGCCGGCTGAAAACCCTGGCCGACCTCGTAACGATGAAGCCCAACCAGCCGGCGCTCGTCCTCCAAATCCCGGCCGACATACCGCGCGAGATAGCGAGCAGCAAGGCGCGCTTCCCCGAGCGTGCCCGAGCCGACCGGCAGTCCATCGAGCAGCTTGATGTGCACGAACCCGTGACCCCATGCGCGCTCGATCAAGCTGCGCTGAACGAACCGCCCGACCGCGAAGTGCGCGTGCAAACCATGGCCGCCCGGATGCCACTGCGGCACCCACACATAGGGAAACCGCCCAGCGTCCAGCCCGCAGCGAAGCTCACGGAAGAACCCGGCGAGATCATCACGCAGCTGGATCGGATCGTGGCAGCCCTCGCCCCGATAGGTCAGCGTCCCGAGGCGGTTCAAGCGGTTCGCAGCCGCGTAGCGGCGGATCTTCGCCCGCGCTCTACGGCCTGCTTCCTCAGCTGCCCGCTCGGTGTTCGGCGGCAGACCCGTCGGCACCACCCGACGCTCCACCGACAAACAGCCGCCACCCTCCCCAGCATCGGGGTACAGCGACAGCGCCCACAACGGCATACCTGACGGCAATCTCACATTGGAGACTATGCAACTCGGCCCGGACGGACAGTCTCACACCTGCGACTTCGCCGCCGTTTCGCGCTCCTCTTTGATCTTCGCCCAGCCTTCCCGGAAGCCCACCAGGTCGAGCTTGATCCCCGGCATCTCGAACTCGTCCGGATGCGCCCCAAACGCGATCCGAAACAACTTGATCCGCCGGTAGATCGAGGCCCGGCTCATCCCCATCCGCTGCAACCCCTCGAAGCCGCCCTCCAGATGCCAGATCGCCCAAAAGCCGATCAGATCAACGATGCTTCCCGCCGCGTACATCTGCACGAACGGCCGAAGCGCCGGAGTCGTCACCTTGCCAACAGCGCCCGCGTAGGCATCCCACGCCCGCCGCGCCACCCCGCGACCCTCCGGCGTCTCCATCCGTTCCGAGCGGAAATCCGTCACCTAGTCTCACCTTAGCGACTAGAGCGGACGGGCGATCCCAACAGCGCGCCGAACTCCGTGAGCGTTCAACCCGCTTTTTACTGGGCGATGCAGACCGCGCAACCCCAGCCGCACCGACCTCCCGAGTTACGTTGCTAATTCAAGTAAAGGAAGGCCCGGCGCAAGCGCCGGGACCCGCCGCGCGGGGGCCACCCTTCGGGTGGGACCCCGGCGCGTCACGCCCCCGGCTCCATGCGGCGAGCGGCCACCCATCCCAGGCGTCCGCGCGCACACTCGCCCAGGCGATCTTCCCGGCTGCGTGGGACTTCTTTCCGAGCCGCGAACGTAGGCTTGAGACTGAATCGACTCCGGACGGAGGTCACATGAAACGGGTCATCCCCGCGTGCGTTTTGACCGCAGCCGCATGCTTCACGATTACAGCGACAACAGGGTTCGCCTCCGGTGGGACGCACGTGATTCGTGCTGGAACGGGCGGCGCACGGTTCCCTGTCGCAGATGTGTTCTGCGTCGCTGAACTCGCATCGGGCGCGCCCCGGTTCAAGCAGCCGGGCGTCGCCTGTTCCTCCTACAAGCAGCCGTACAAGGGGGTTGGCGTCTGGTTCTCCGCGCACAGGATCGTCGTCACGACGCCGCCGAACGGTCGAGCCGTCTACTCGGTCGCCCGGTGAACCCGACACGGGGTTGCGGCCAGGTCTACCCACGAACGCTCATATGGAGAGCAGGCTGTCAACTGTGCAGGGGTTGTTGGCCCCGGTGTTTTGTGGGGTTGGGGTTTCGGCGGGGGGAGCGCACCGGCTGTCGTCGACGTCTGTGTCGCGACTCATATGCGCGGGTTGGTGCCGCATGACCGGGTATGCGAAGTGAGGGGCGGAGCCGATCTCTGGCGTCGAGCGTGGCCGCCGATGCGGTTGCTCACAGCGTTCTCTCGGGTCGCTCCTCGCGTCGGTTCGCCGGTGCGCTCTCCTCGCCGAAGCTGTTGAGGGTGGGCTACTCCATCGTCGCGAGCGCCCAGCAGTGTCCGGCGAGCTCGCGCGCGACGGCGACCACGACGATCAAGCGCGGCTTGCCTCGCGCCTCGAGCGCGTGCCAGCGTCCGTGCAGCCTGCGGGCGCTCGAGTCCGCTTGGGCTCGCACAGCGAGCGGCTTGCCGGTGCGTCGGCGTTCCAACGTGACGCTCAACCGCGGGGCACTTCGTTGATGCCAGGCGGCTTCGATCAGAAGCCGGCGTACGTGGCTGTTGCCGGTCTTGGTGATCCCGCCTTGACGGCGGCGCTGCCCGCTTGAGTTCTCGCTCGGGGTCAGCCCAAGGTACGGGCCGAGCGACTCGGGCCGAAACCGGTTCCAGTCGCCGAGCTCAACGGTCAACGCGAACGCCGTCAGCGTCGAGACACCACGCAGACAGACAAGCCGCTCGACGACATCGACATACGGTGGCGCGGCGAGCTCCGTGATCGCCCTGTCGAGCGCGTCGCGTCTGCTCTTCGCGTCGATCATCCGGCCGGAGCACTCGTCGAAGACGATCGCGAGCGGCCCACCGTCGAACCGCTGCCGGCGAAGCCACGTGTCGTGCGTCCGAGTCCAGGCGGTCGCGTCGTAGACCAACCCATGACGCAAAAGCAGCTTCGAGAGCCGATGACGCGACCGCATCAGATCGCCGCGAGCGTCCTCACGAGCCCGGACCAGATCACGCGCGGCCTCCTCCTCCAACGTCGGGACACGCACCGGAGTGATCTCACCCAGCCGCAGCAGCCTCGCCAACCGCTCGGCATCCCGCCTGTCGGTCTTGACCCGATCGGCCGCCGCCCGGA
>JBBQPW010000134.1:0-6681 GCA_038216845.1 Gaiellales bacterium
ACCGCTACAACGAGCGCGACGATCGTCACCTTCCGCACGTCGACGCCACCGATCGTCACGGCCTGCGAGAGCTGGGAGACCGCCGACGCGGGAACGCCGATCTGTCCCTGCACCTTCAGCACGATCAGGAGCGCGATGCTCTGCAAGAGGAACGAGACGGCGAACGTCGCGACGAGCATCACCGCAGGGGATTGCGTCCGCAGCGGCCGGAAGACAACAAGCTCCAGCACGAGCGACAGCGCGATCACGACGACGAAGCACGCGACGATCGCCTCCCACGTCGACCAACCCGCGCGGCTCGAGTAGGCCAGCGCGAACGCGCCCGCCATGATCAGCTGGCCGTAGGCGAAGTTCACGAGGCGCAACACGCCGAAGACGAGGCCGATGCCGACGGCCATCAGCGCGTAGATCGCGCCGAGGCCGAGCGCATCGACGAGGTTCTGCGCGTCGACGGCGGCAACCATCATGAGGCGAAGTACGCGGCGACCATCCGGTCGGTGTCACCCGCGTCGTCGGGGGTCAGAGTCAGGCGAATCTCGCCGTTCGACATCAGATAGGTGCGATCCGCGAACGCCACCGTGCGTTGAGCTCGTTGCTCGACGAGGAGAACGGTCACACCGCGTCGCCGTATCTCGGCCAGTGCTTCGAACACAACGTCCACGATCTTCGGCGCAAGACCGAGCGACGGCTCGTCTAGGAGGAGCAGATCCGGCTTCGCGACGAGCGCGCGGGCGATCGCGAGCTGCTGCTGCTGCCCGCCCGACAGAACACCAGCTTGCCTGCGGCGGAACTCCCGCACGATCGGAAAGAGCTCGTGCACCGCCTCGATGTCCTCGTCAGCGCCGGCACGGGTACGGCGTCCGGCCAGGCCAAGCCGGAGATTCTCGTCGACAGTCAGCTCCGCGAAGATCCGACGTCCCTCGGGCACCAGGGCGATCCCGATACGTGCGACGGCCTCGGGCGGCTTTCGGCCGAGCGACGCTCCACGGAGGCTGATCGAGCCGCTCCGCGTCGGGACGAGTCCCATGATCGCGTGCAGCGTCGTCGACTTGCCCGCTCCGTTCGGGCCGATCAGGCCGACGATCTCGCCGGGTTGCACCTCGATCGACAGGTTCCGCACCGCAGCGACTGCGCCGTAGCGCACCTCCACTTCGGCCAACTCGAGGAGCGGCACAGTCACGGCTGCTCGTCCGCCCGCACAGCCGACTCGCCGAGATACGCCGCAGCCACATCGAGGTTGACGCGGATCTCGTCCGGCGTCCCTTCCGCGAGCGTCGAGCCCTGGTCGAGCACCTGGATCCGGTCGCAAACCTCCATGATCAGCGCCATGTTGTGGTCGATCAACAGTACGCCCGCGTTGTGCTCGTCACGGACTGCACGGACGACAGCCGCGAAATCCGGCACCTCCGCCTCGGGGAGACCGGCGGCGGGCTCGTCCATCAGCACGAAGCGCGGCTCGGTCGCGAGCGCACGCGCCACACCCAGGCGTCTTTCATCGCCGTGCGCGAGCGTCCCGGCCGGCGAATCCGCCTGGGACGCGAGCCCGAGAAGGCCGAGCAACTCAGCAGCGCGTCGTCGCGCTTCCCGCGGCCTGGTTCCGACCCCGAGGGCCGCGACCTCGACGTTCTCGGCCACCGAGAGCTCGCGAAACGACCGGCTGTGCTGGAACGTGCGGGCAATTCCGGCGCGCCCTCGCCGGTGGGGCGGCCACCGCGTCACCTCTCGTCCCTCGAGCTCGACTGCGCCCGACGACGGGAAGTCGAACCCCGTCATCACGTTCACGAGGGTCGACTTGCCGGCGCCGTTCGGCCCGATCAGACCGACGACCTCGTGCCGATGAACCTCGAGATCGATGTCCCGCAGGGCCTGCACCCCGGCGAACGAGCGCGAGACGGCGGCGGCCCGGAGAGAGCTCCCGGGCCGCCGCTCGTTTGTCTCGATACCAGTCTCGACCAAGCGGCTTGACTCAGCCGATATTCGCAGGCGATGAGGCGGTGACGAGGCCGACGCGCTTCAGCACGTTGTTCTGGACCTCGATCACCCTGTATTGCCGTCCGAAAACGGAGTGGTACCGCTTGGAGAAGCTGACAAGGCCCGAGATCGTCGGCACCTTCTTGAACTTCTCCATCTGAGCGGCCAACGCGGCTCCGCTCGTCGAGCCACCGGCCCGCTTGATCGCCTCGAGGATGCCGTCGATGGCGGCGGCCCCCGTGATGAAGCCACCCGTACCCGCCTTGACCTGCTTCGCGAGCAGGTTCACAGCCTGGTTCGGATCGTCACCGCCGATCGAGGCGTAGGTGACCGCGTAGTAGTTCGTCACCTTGGGCTTGTCGCCGGTCCAGTACGTCCCGTCGCCTGCCCATGAGTTCAGGATCGGAGTCTGGTTCCCGAGCGAGCGGAGTCCGTTGACGATGCCCGGAAGCTCGCCGAACGAGGTCGAGGTGACAACCACGTCCGCCTTGACGCCGTTCAGCCGTGACACAGCGTTCCCGACGTCGTTCTGGCCGGTCGTGTAGCTCTCCTCCGCAACGATCTTGCCGCCGAGCTGCGTGAAGCGCGACTTGAACGCCTGCACGATCTGCTTGAAGTACACGAGCAGGTTGTTGGTCGCAAGCGCGGCCGACTTCCAGCCCTTCTGCTTATAGGCCCACTCGGCCATCGCGGCGCCTTCGTCCTGCGCGACGTTGCCGTAGCTGAACGCGAGCTTGCCCTTCGCTCCGAAGCGCTTCGGGCCCTGCTGATCGGTGCCGATACACGGCGCGATCGTGAGCATTCCCTTGTTGATGAACTCCTGTGTCGCCGGTGCCGCGAACTCGACATCGCACGTGACCATGCCGATAGCCGCACCCCTGCCGATCAGATCGGCGGCGCACGACTTCGACTTCGCAGGGTTGGAGTTCTGCGTGTCGCACGTGATGATCTTGAGCCGTCGGCCCTTGTAGCCGCCTTTCGCGTTGATCTTCGAGATCTCGATTCCGGCCGCGGCGAGAGCAGGCCCGTCGAACGGTGCCATGTTGCCCTTCAGGTCGATCGGGTAACCGATGATGATCGGCTTGCCGGAGGCCGTCGCCGAGCTCGCGACGACAACCGCGGTGGCACAGACCGCTGCGAGAACCGCAGCCACTGTGCCGTGTTTCCTGACTGTCATTACACCATCCTGGTGCGTCGTACGGATACGTACACGTGAAACACCTGGTTGTGGTACCTCACCAGGACGCTTCTTTCGCCTTGACGAGCCGGTACAGCGCTTGATGCAGGGGGACGGGAACGCCGTGGCGCTTCGCCTCGTGGACGAGCGCGCCGGTGATCAGGTCGATTTCCGTCTCCCTTTGAGCTACGACGTCTTCCAGCATCGACGGATAGTGGGCGCTTCCCCGAGCCGTTGCGTGGACGTTCATCTCCCAAGGGTCGTCGCGCAGCTCTACGCCGGCCGCCGCTGCGACCGCCTTGCCTTCGTCGATGAGGTCGTGGACGAGGTGTCCGAGATCGGCCGGGAGCTCTTCGGCAGCGAAATGCGGGTCGTGCGGAAGCCCCGTGAGTGCCGCAACCGCGTTCACCGTCGCGTTGAAGATCAGCTTCGACCATTGCGCCGGCCGCAGATCCGGCAGCCCCTCCGCCTTCAGGCCCGACTCCGTGATGAGACCGGCGATCTCCTCCACCTGCTCGAACGTCGTGTCCTCGTATGGGCCGAGCCACGTCTCGGTGTCGAGGATGTACTCGACCTCGGTGTCCGAGTGTTTCGTGCCGCTCATGAACGTGACTGCGGAGACGATCGGCCAGTTGCCACGGGCGCGCACTGCCTCCTCGGCACCGAGTCCGTTCAGGACGGTCATCATCGTCGCCTCCGGGAAGCGGCCCTCGAGCGAGCCTGCGGCGTCCGCGAGCCCGGTCGACTTCGTGGCGACGATCCCGAGGTCGAACGGCGGCAGGGCATCCGGGTCGCTCGACGCCCTAATCCGTACGTGGAGGTCACTTCGTCCGGTCACACGGAGTCCTTCCGCCTCGAGAGCGTCTGCGTGGTCGCGCCTACGGGTGAGCACGCTTACCTCGGCGACCTGCGCCAGATGCCCCGCGAAGAGACTTCCGATCACGCCGGCTCCGATCACGCAGACCCGCATAGAAAACAGCGTCGGGGACAGACTTCAGTCTGTCCCCGACTCCGTCTCCAGCGCCGCGACCGCCGACCGGCCCCTGAAATGTGGCATGACCGATTGTGCGAACAGCTCCTGGTTCTTGATCGCCATCCAGTTCGGAGCGCCACCCGCGTTGACCGTGATGCCGATCTCCTGCACTCCCTCGCACACTGCAAGCGTCTCCTCGATGCGTTCGATGATGTCGGCCGGCGTGCCGACCCACACGTAGTCGTCTGCAATCAGCTGCTCGTACGGGACTTCGGCGAGCTGCTCCATGATCCCGGCGGTGTAGAAGCCGTACCCGGCCGCGATCAGGCCCTCGGTCGAGGGCTTCTCGTACTCGGTCAGCGGCGAGCAGTTTCCCTGGATGAAGCCGTTGATCCAGTCGCGACCCTCGCGCATCGCCGTGTCGCGGTCCTCATCGAGGTGACAGGCGTGGATCCAGACGATGTCGGGCTTGGTCCCGTGCTCGGCGCAGGAGGCCCGGTAGAGGTCGAGTTGGTTCTCGAGCACCTTGTACGGCAAAAGCGGTGGCACGGCGACACCCCAGCCGCGCTCCGCGGCCAACGTGTAGGTGCGGTCCGAGGTGCCTCCGAGATATACGCGGTACGGCGTCGAGACGAACGGGACGATGTGCGAGTCGTCGACGTCGAAGTATTCGCCGTGGTGCGAGAACGTCTCGTTGTCGAGCGCCGCGAGGAGCAGGTCGACTGCTTCCTCGTAACGGGGTCGTGCGTGCTCGTCGAGCGGCACACCCGCCTTCGGAGGAATCCAGCCGTGACCGCGCCCGACGCCCCACTCGTAGCGGCCGCCGGTGAGGATGTGCGTCGTGTGGATGACGCTCGCGAGCACCGTGGGGTTGTGGTACGGCAGCGCGTGCAACATCGTCCGAAAGCGAATGTCGCGGGTGCGCTGCGCCGCTGCGGCGAAGAGCGCCGTCGGGTTCGCGGAGATCGAGAACTTCGGGAAGAAGAAGTGCTCGATCGCCGCGTAGCAGTCGAAGCCGAGCCGATCGGCGTTCTGGATCTGCTCGAGCACCTCTGCGTACAGCTGCTCGGCCGTCTTGCCGGGGTGAAGCTGAAGTTCCGAATACAGGCTGAATCTCACGTCGGCTCACCCCACTGTCTCGAGCATGGATCGCGGTGACATGTCAACGGCGCCGCCCGAGTATCCCACCCTTCTGACATGACAGTCAAACCGGAGCCGAGGCTCCTCACGTGGTCTTGCGGCGGCGGCGGCGCGGAGCGATGTCGCCGCGGAGCAGAGAGAAGATTGCGGCATCCACGCGCCCACGCTGACCCTGGACGGTGTTCCGCTTCGTTCCCTCGCGGGTGAACCCGGCGTTGTCGAGCGAGCGCAGCGATGCATCGTTGTCGAAGTCGGCGGTCGCCTCGACCCGCTCCATCCCGAGTGTGTCGATCGCCCAGTGTGAGAGCACCCGCGTAGCGCGAGCGCTGACCCCGCGACCTCGCGCCTCCGGCAAGACCCAGTAGCCGACCTCGCACTGCGCGTCCGCCCACTTGAACCCGTGGAGCTGGACGTTGCCGAGGTACTCGTCGGTCTTGAGATCGGCGATGGCGAGGAAAAGCACCTCTCCTGTCCGGCTGAGCGCCGGCCAAAGCGTCGTGATTCGTTCGGTCACGGCCTCCTCGGTCAGGTCGTACATCACGACGATCCCCGTCCCGTGAAGAACTCCCTTGTCGGAGAGACCACGGACGATGCTCGGAGCGTCTTCCACGCGAGGCAGACGAATGCGGACGAGATCGTCGGCCAGGCCTTCAGCCGGGAAGACGATGCGCTCGCCGTGAACCGACTTCCCGGCCACGAGATCCGTGAACTCCTCGTGGGTGACCGGGCCACGCCTCTCGATGCCGACGCGCTTCACATCCGCCAAGAGGCCGGCTCGCTGCTCCTCGGAGACATCGAGCCCGAGCTCGGCCGCCTTGATGCGAATCGAGTCGAGCCCGCTCTTCTTGCCGAGCACAATGCCGCGCTCCTGGCCGACGAGCGCGGACGCGTAGGGCTCGATCGCAGGCGGGTCGTGGAACTGTGCGGCGACGGCGCCGGACTCGCGGACGAAAAGATTGTCGCCGGTGACCGCCTTCCACGGCGCAAGCGGAGTGCCGGCGCGCTCCTGCACCAGGCGGGCCAGAGCGTTCGCCTGTGTGAGATCGAGTCGTGTCGGGATCCCGTACAGCCCCTCCAACGCGAGCGCGACCTCGAGCAGGTCGGCGTTCCCGGCACGCTCCCCCATCCCGTTGATCGTCCCCTGAACCCAGGTTGCGCCGGCCTGAACCGCTGCGACGGCTGCGGCGGTCGCCAGCCCGAAGTCGTCGTGGCCGTGCCAGTGGACGGGGATCTCGTTGCCGACTAGGTCAACCGTCGCCCCTACGAGGAACGCTGCCGCCTCGGGCGTCGCGATGCCAATGGTGTCGACGACGACGACCTCCTGTGCCCCTGCCTCGACGGCGGCAGCGTAGGCCCGCCGGTAGAAGTCGAGATCGGCGCGTGAGGAATCGACGCCGAAGAACGCGACCCTGATCCCGTT
>JBBQPW010000135.1:0-6660 GCA_038216845.1 Gaiellales bacterium
CTACGCGCCGCGCGAGGTCGACGACATCGTCGCGTACATCGACGAGCGGAACACGGTCGTCGGCGCGCCGCACCTGAAGACGGAGCACTACCCGGTCTTCGACTGCGCGATCGGCGAGCGCGCGATCCACTACATGGGTCACGTGAGGATGATGGGCGCCGTCCAGCCGTTCATCTCGGGCGCGATCTCGAAGACGGTGAACCTGCCCGAGACCTCGACCGTCGACGACGTCGGTCAGCTGCTGATCGAAGCGTGGCAGCTCGGCGTGAAGGCGATCGCGATCTACCGCGACAACTGCAAGGTCGCGCAACCGCTCTCGGGCTCCAAGGACAAGAGCGAAGCCGGTCTCGCCAGCCTGTTGCTCGCTCCGGGTGTCCTACCGCATCCGAAGCGGCGGCGCCTGCCGGACGACCGTGTCGAGGTGGGCCGCAAGTTCAAGGTCGGCGAGTACGAGGGCTACATCCACGTCGGTCTGTTCGAGGACGGCACACCCGGCGACGTCTTCGTGGACATCGCGAAGGAGGGCACGACCCTTGCCGGCCTGATGAACTCGTTCATGATCGCCATCTCGATCGGGCTCCAGTACGGGGTGCCGCTCGAGGTCTGGGTCTCGAAGTTCAGCCACATGCGCTTCGAGCCGGCGGGGATGACGAACGACGCCGACATCCGGGTCGCGAAGTCGATCGTCGACTACATCTTTCGCTGGATGGGCAAGAAGTTCCTCACGACCGACCAGCAGGAGGAGGCCGGCATCCTGACCGCCGAGGTGAAGGCGCGTCTCGCGGCCGCGTATGCGACGGGCGAAGCGGCGCCAGCAGCGCTCGAGCCGGCCCCGCCAGGCCAGACGGCGCTCTTCAACACGTGGGAGGACGCAGTCGAGTGCGCCAAGTGCGGCGGCAGCATGGTGAGAACAGGCAGCTGCTACACGTGCCGCGACTGCGGCACAAACACCGGCTGCTCGTAGCCACGCAACCGAGGACGGACTGAGAACGGGGCTGTCATCGACAGCCCCGTTCTCGTTGGATCTCGGAATCGGCCGCTCGGCAACTCGGCAACTCGTTCGAGCCTGACCCGAACCGTGCGATAGCACCCTCGCCTGCGCGAGCCTGTTGCCGCCTGACCAGACGTTTTCTCGAAAACATGCAGGTGAGCAAGCGCGATCAAGTGCGCTGCCCTTCGCGCTGGCACGATCAGCTGTATGAGCAGGATTACCGACACCTTCGCCCGCTTCGTTGACGTCCTCGCGGACACGCTGGACGACCACGACGCATCCGGCGACGCGCTCGCGTCGCGCTTGCACCTCTCTCGCTTCCACTTCGACCGGCTCGTCTCGGCCGCCGCCGGCGAGCCGCCCGCAGCCTTCCGCCGGCGTGTCCTCCTCGAACGAGCGGCCTACCGCCTGATCACCACCAACGACGAGGTGCTGAGCGTCGCGCTCGACGCGGGCTACTCCTCACACGAGGCGTTCACCCGCGCCTTCGCGCGTGCTTACGGGCAGGTGCCGTCGCGTTGGCGGCAACGGCCAACGAGGTTCCAGATCGAGGCTCCGAGCAAGGTGCACTTCAACCCACCCGGGGGCCTGCGCGTCCCCGCTCACAGAAAGGTCACTGCCATGGATCTGCTCACCCGCATGGTCGAGCACCACGTCTGGCTCATCGGCGAGATGCTAACCCGAGCCGAAGGCCTGCCCGATGAAGCTCTCGATGCGCCTGTCGAGATCTCGGTCGACGGCATCGACGACAAGCCGACCCTACGCTCCTTGCTCTCTCGCCTTGTTGGCCAGCTTGCGATGTGGGACGCCGTCACTCACGACCGCACCTACGACTTCGACGTCGAGCGGAACGAGACCATCCCCAGCATGCGGGCCAGGCTGGCCGAGGCGGGGCCGGCGTTCCTCACCCAGGTGCGCTCGATCGTCGACGAAGGGCGGCTCGACGAGACCTTCGTCAACGCGCTCTGCGACCCGCCCGAGGTGTTCACGTACGGCGGGATGATCGCCCACGTTCTGACTTTCGCCGCCCATCGCCGCACGCTGGTCTGCGGCGCCCTGTCGAGCGCGGGCGTCCCCGATCTTGTCAACGGCGATCCGATGCGCTGGGTAGCCGAGCACGCCTGACCAGGGCGTCGCGCGATCGCGCCGGCGAATGGTCGACATCACGAGCCGCTGTGGTGTAGCGGAGGCTGCTCAGCGACCATTCATGGGGTCAACACAGCACTGTCAACACAGAGCCGAGGAGGCCAACATGCATCCCTACTTTTTCTCCCTGCTCTACCGCGAGCGGCTCGCCTACTACGAGCGGGAAGCGGAATACCGTCGGCAGCTGCCGAAGCGGGAACGCCACTTGCTCGAGCGGTTCGGGTCGCTGCTCCCGACGTCCCGCCGGCGCACCACCGTCGTCACCGGCGCATCGGCAGGAGCACGCCCGTGCCACTGACCGCCACAATGCGGCAGATGAGCCCGGCGACAACCGACAAGACGGGACACGACCGTTGGCTCGGCGTCGAGGTGCGGCATCTGGCCGCCCTCCGCGCCGTGGCCGACGAAGGCACGTTCGGCGCCGCGGCGCTCAAGCTCGGGTACGCGCAATCCGCGATCAGCCAGCAGATCGCCGCGCTCGAACGTCATGTCGGCCGTCGGCTCTTCGACCGGCCGGGCGGATCGCGGCCCGTCACTCTCACCCGCGCCGGCGAGCTTCTTCTCGGCCACGCCGAATCGATCATGACGCGCCTCAGCGCTGCCAAAATCGACCTCGAGTCGATCGCCGACGACGACCTCGGCACGACGATTCGCGTCGGCGCCTACCAGAGCGTCGCGGCCGCCATTCTGCCGCTGATCCTGCAGGAGCTCGGCGCGGATCCCGACGAGGTGCAGTTCGATCTCACGGAGTCGAACGACGACCGCGCGCTTCTCGAGCTGCTGGAACGAGGCGAGCTGGACGTCGCCTTCACCGAGCTCCCGCTACCCGACGGGCCGCTCGAAGCCACGCGGCTGCTCGACGACCCTTACCTGCTCCTCGTGCATGAGGAACACCCGTACGCATCACTCGGCCGCGAGCTCACGCTGGAGGAGGTGGCCGGCGTGCCGCTGATCACCTGCAAGCGCAATTCCGGCGAGGGAAAGATCGACGAAACGTTCGCACTCCATGGACTCTCCCCCCGCTTCGTCCAGCGGGTGGAGGACAACGGCACACTCCATGCCTTTGTCGCCGCGGGGCTCGGCGGGGGACTCATCCCACGACTGGCCGCTGATGTCGAAGGCAAGCCGCTCGTCGCCCTCCCGATCGAGTCGAAACTGCCCAACCGTGTCGTTGCGATCGCCTGGCATCGCGACCGTTTGCGCACGTGTACCGCGGGCATGTTCGTCGATCTCGCGGTTGAGGTCGCGGCTCAGCAGTTGTGCTGACGCACGACACTGACGCGGGGCATCCCGGCGTTCGGCATGCTATGGACGTGGAGCACCGTAACCGCGCAACACTCGATGCCGGGTGCGACCACATTCTCGCCTCGCCGAACGACGAGGGCAGGATTGAGCTGATCGTCCGGCGGCCGGAGGTCGAGGAGCGGGAGACGGTCGTCGAGGCCACGCTCGACACGGTTGAAGGGCTCGTCGGCGACTGCTGGCGCGCACGGGGGTCGAGCAGCACCCCGGACGGCTCGGCCAACCCGAAGGCGCAGCTGACGCTGATGAACGCTCGCGTTGCAGCGCTCGTCGCCGTGGTCGCCGAACGCATTCCGCTCGCCGGCGACCAGTTCTACGTCGACTTCGACCTGAGCGCCGCGAACGTTCCGCCCGGCACGCTCCTGACGCTCGGCACGGCGGTGATCGAGGTCAGCGACGACCCTCATCTGGGTTGCCGCAAGTTCTTCGACCGCTTCGGAAACGACGCCCACCGCTTCGTCAACTCCAAAGAGACGCGCGAGCTCAACCTGCGTGGCGTCAACGCGTTCGTCGTCACGGGCGGGACCGTTCGGGCCGGCGACACCATCCGCAAGACGGCCTGACTTCAGCGTCGGCGGAGCGCGGCGTCTTCCAGCGACGACGGCGTGTAGCCCCGATCGGCGTCGTTGAAGACACTCCCCGGTGGGACGATCTCGTCGATCCGGTCGAGGATCTCAGCGCTCAACGCGGCATCCTGCGCTCCGAGCTGGCTCTCGAGCTGCTGCATCGTGCGAGGGCCGACGATCGCCGACGTCACGGCCGGATGGTTGATCACGAAGGCGAGCGCCAGGTGCACGAGCGAGATTCCTATGTCGTCGGCGAGGGCGCCCAGCGCATCCGCGGCATCGAGCTTGCGCTGGTTGTCGGGCAGTGACATGTCAAAGCGTGCCGGGACGAGTCCGGCCCGATTCGATTGTGGGAGGTCGCGTCCCTTCCGGTAGCCGCCGCTCAGCCAGCCTCCCGCAAGCGGGCTCCAGGGGATAACGCCCATTCCATACTGCTCACAGACCGGCAGCACATCCCGCTCGATCCCGCGCACGAGCAGCGAGTACGGCGGCTGCTCGCACACGAAACGCTCGCGGCCGCGCCGCTCCGCCACCCACTGCGCCTCGACAATCGCGTGCGCAGGGAACGTTGACGAGCCGATGGAGCGAACCTTCCCCGCCCGCACGAGGTCGGTGAGCGCGCCGAGCGTCTCGTCGATGTCGGTATCCGACTCGGGGCGGTGGATCTGATAGAGGTCGATCCAGTCGGTCCCGAGGCGGCGGAGGCTCGCCTCGACCTCCTTGACGATCCAGCGGCGCGAGTTGCCGCGCTCATTCTCGCTCTCACCCATCGTCCCGTGCACCTTCGTCGCGAGGATGACGTCGTCGCGACGGCCGGCGAGGGCCTTGCCGACGATCTCCTCCGACTCGCCACGCGCATAGACGTCCGCGGTGTCGATGAAGTTGATGCCCGCATCGAGCGCCTGGTGGATGATGCGGATCGAGTCGTCGTGGTCGGTGTTGCCCCAGGCGCCGAACATCATCGTGCCGAGACAGAGCGGCGAGACCATCACTCCGGTGCGGCCGAGCTGGCGAAGTTCCATGGCTTCAACCCTAGTCACGAGAACACGACAGCGGTCGCACAGACCTGAGGCCACCGCGTAGGCTCCACGGTGATGACCGCAAGGCCGCCAGGTACGCCGCTCACAGCGCCGCTGGCTGGTGGTTGCCTGTGCGACGGAGTGCGCTTCGAGATCACGGCGGAGCCCGTTGTCGCAAGCTACTGCCACTGCAGGCGCTGCCAGAAGCGGACGGGAACAGCTGCATCCGTCTCGATGCGGATCGCGCCGGGATCGTTGCGGATCGTATCCGGTGAGGATCTGATCCGTGCCTTCGACCCCGGCAGCGGAGGCTTCTTGAAGGCGTTCTGCTCGCGCTGCGGCGGCGCTCTCTGGAGCCAGAGCTTCGAGGATCCCGAGGTGAGGAGCGTGCGGCTCGGCACGTTCGACTCAGACCCGGGACTCCGGCCGAGCTACCGGCAGTTCGTCGCGTACGCAGCGCCATGGGAACCGATCCCGAACGACGGGCTCCCGCGCTACGCGGAGCGGATTCCGTCGTAGAGGTCTAGATGCGGTTCCTGTTCTCGTGCACCGCATCCGAGGGGCACTTTCGCCCGCTCGTTCCGCTCGCCCGCGCGTGTGTCGACGCCGGGCACGACGTCGCGTTCGCCACCGCGGGCAGTTTCGGCGACCGTGTCGAGTCTGCCGGGTTCCGAGTACTCGCCGCCGGCATGGACCAGGCAGAGCTCAAGGTACGTCATGAGCCGTATCGGAGAGAGTTGCTCTCCATGCCCCCGAACGAGCGGCGGCCCTACGGCTTCAGCTCCAGGTTCGCGTTGATCGACGCACCGGCGAAACTCGCAGACCTCCGTCTGGCCGCGGGCGACTGGCAGCCCGACCTGATCGTCCACGAGTCGGCCGATCTCGCGGCACCGCTCGTCGCCGCGACGCTCGGTGTGCCGTCCGTTCACCACAGCTTCGGCCGTCTGGTGCCGCGTGCCTGCTACGAACGATCGGCGGAGGCGACAGACGTGCTCTGGCAGAGTCAGGGATTCGACCCGGAGCCTCTCTGCGGTGCCTTCCGTGGCCGCTACATCGACATCTGCCCTCCGAGCCTCCAGTCGGAGTCCGTTCCCGCCGGCGTACCGGTGCTCCGGCTTCGTCCTGCCGAGCCGGAGGATGTCAGCGGAGCGTCGATTCCATGGCACATTCGCCGGCCCGAGCGACCCATCGTCTACGTGACCTTGGGGACGTCATTCAACGATCCTTCGATCTTCCGGCTGCTCCTGGATGCGCTTGCGGGCCTGGACTGCAACGTGCTCGCAACGATCGGCCGGGGGAACGATCCCGCGTCGCTAGAGCCGTTGCCGGAGAACGCCGTCGTCGAGCGCTACATCCCGCAGGGGCAGGTGCTCCCTCACGCCAACCTGGTAGTCGGCCACGGAGGTTCGGGCTCCACGCTCGGCGCACTCGCTCACGGGCTGCCGCAGCTGCTGCTTCCCCAGGGAGCGGATCAGTTCGAGAACGCCAATGCCTGTCGAGCAGCCGGCGCCGCTCGCATGCTCATGCCGGACCAACTCACGGTCGCCGCCGCTCGCACGGAGATCGACCTGCTCTTCGACGATCCCTCCTACGGCCAGCGTGCGATGGAAATCGCCGCTGAGATCGCAGCGATGCC
>JBBQPW010000136.1:0-6630 GCA_038216845.1 Gaiellales bacterium
TGCCGCGCGTCTATCCCGACGATCGCTACTCGTCGAACACCTGGGGGCCGCTGCCGCCACGCTCGTACTTCCGCTTCGACCCGGTCGCCGTCGAGTTCGAGCGGGAGAGCTGGGAGACCCGCGGGAAGCTGCTGCCTCCGCCTCCCGAGGGCTGGCCCGCATGAGTCGCCTACGTGGCTACACCGTGCCGCGTACGCCGGAGGGACGGTCGTCGCTTGTGCCGTACCCGCCGTGGCACTACGTCGGCTCGTTCCTCGTGGTCGACTACTGGGCGGATCCGGAGCAGGCGGTGGCGTTCCTACCAACAGGGCTCGAGCCGCACCCGGACCCGGGTCGCTGCGCCTTCGTCGTCGCCGACTGGCAGTCGTGCTCCACGGGTGGCGCCGAGCTGCTCGACCCGTCGCGCTCGCAGTACAAGGAGGTCTTCATCGTCGTCAACGCGCTCCTCGATGGCGAGGAGGTGACGACGTGTGCCTACATCTGGGTCGACCGCGACTTCGCGCTGACACGCGGCTGGATCCAGGGGTTCCCGAAGAAGCTCGGCTCGATCTGGGTGACGCGCAGTTTCGGCCTCGGTGGCCCCGCCGATCCGGGGATGGAAGCCGGCGCGCGTTTCGGGGCGACTTGCGCCGCGTATGAGCGGCGTGTCGCCGAGTGCACGGTCACACTCGAGCTGCCGTCGGCAGGCGGGCCGTTCAACAACGCGTCGCCGATCGTCAACGTGCGGCACTTTCCGAGGCTCGCCGCCGGCCAGCACGACGCGCCCGCAGTGCACGAGCTCGTGCGCGCCTCCTCGCGCGACCGTTCCGTCTCGGAGGTCTGGGAGGGTTCGGCGACACTCGATCTGTTCGGCGCAGGGCACGAGGAGCACGATGCACTCGCCCCGGTCAGGCTTGGCAAGGGCTACCGCTTCACGTTCCGCTACACGGTCGACGATCTCGAGACCGTGAAGGACCTGACCTTGTGACGGATCGTCACAAGGTTGCGCTCGTCACGGGCGGCGGGACGGGGATCGGGGCTGCGGTGGCGCGTTGGCTTGCCGAAGCGGGGTACGCGGTTGCCGTGGCTGGGCGCCGACGGGAGCCGCTCGAAGCTGTTGCCGGCGACATCGACGGGCTCGCGATCGTCGCCGACACGACGCTGGAGGCGGACGCGGCTCGCGCCGTTGCGGAGACGGTCGATGCCTTCGGCGGTCTCGATGCGCTCGTCCTCAACGCCGGCCGGGGCGGGGTCGGATCGTTGCTCGATTCGAACCTGGCGACGTTCGAGGACGTCATGCGAGTCAACCTCACGGGTACATTCCTCGCCGCGCGCGCGGCGATTCCGCACCTGCTCGAGCGGCGTGGCGCGCTTGTCTCGATCGCGTCGGTTGCCGGTCTGCGGGCGGCGCCGGCCTCGCTCGCGTATTGCTCGTCCAAGGCCGCGCTCGTGATGCTGACGCAGTGCATCGCGCTCGATCACGGGCCGGCCGGCGTGCGCGCGAACTGCGTCTGCCCCGGCTGGACGCGCACGCCGATGGCCGATGGCGAGATGGACGAGCTGGGCTCCGAGCTCGGAATCGGGCGCGAGGAGGCTTACGCGACTGCGACGCGCGACGTCCCGCTGCGGCGTCCGTGCTCGGCGGATGAAGTCGCCGGGGCCGTTGTGTGGCTGCTCTCTGCTGACGCGAGTTACGTGAACGGATCGGTACTGACGGTCGACGGCGGGAGCGCGGTCGTCGACGTTGCCGCGACCGCGTTCGGCCCGGTGGGAACGTGAGCGGCCGGGTCGAGGTCGCCGGCGTCTCGGTCTCGACCGAGCACTTCATCGGGGGCACGCGCGTTGCGAGCGCGGAGACGTTCACCGATCTCTCACCCATCGACGAGCAGCCGCTCGCGGAGATCGCCCGCGGGGGCCGGCGCGAGGCCGACCTTGCCGTCGCGGCCGCCAGCGACGCGGCGCCGGGGTGGGCGTTGCTCGGCCCTGCCGGCCGGGCACGCGTGCTGCACCGCCTCGCCGATCTGATCGATGCGAACGTCGAGCCGCTCGCTGCTGTCGAGTGCGCCGACATGGCCGAGCTCCTCCGCTCGCTGCGCGCGCGGCTGATCAACCGCTGCGCACGCAATTTCCGCAACTACGCCGATCTCGCCGTCGCCTACGAGGAGCGTGTGTGGTCGTCGAACGGCACGTCTAACCGCGTCATCCGGATGCCAAGTGGTCCTGCGGTCGTGATCACGCCGTGGAACGCGCCGCTGATGCTCTCGACGTGGAAGATCGCGCCGGCACTCGCCGCCGGCTCGCCGGTGATCCTCAAGCCTGCGGAGTGGTCGCCGCTCTCCTGCTCGCTGCTCGCCGACCTCGCGGTGGAGGCCGGTTTCCCGCCCGGTGTGCTGAACGTCGTCCAGGGGATCGGCGAGGAGGTCGGCGCCGCGCTCGTGTCGCACCCCGGCGTGCGCCGGATCTCGTTCACTGGCTCGCCCGAGACGGCGCGCCACATCGGGGTCGCGGCAGCGAAGAACATCGTCCCCTTCACAGGCGAGCTCGGCGGGAAAGGTCCGCTTATCGTCTTCGACGACTGCGATCTCGAGGCGGCCGCCCGCAAGGCAGCCGGCCAGTACGACGACTCCGGACAGGTCTGCCTCGCGGGGACGCGCCTGCTTGTGCAGGAGTCGATCGCCGAGGCGTTCCTCGAGCTGTTCCACCGCTTCACCGACGAGCACGTGCTCGGCGACCCGCGTGACGACGCGACCACCGTCTCGCCGATGATCCACCGAGACCACTACGCGCGTGTGGTCGGGTTCGTCGAGCGCGCACGCGCGAACGGCGACGAGATCGTGCGCGGTGGGAAGCCCGCCCCCCGCGGCGGCCTCTGGTACGAGCCAACGCTGATCGTTCCCAAGTCGAACGAGAGCGAGATCGTTCAGCGGGAGGTTTTCGGGCCGGTGCTCACCTTCCAGACGTTCGCCAACGAAGACGAGGCCGTCGCGCTCGCGAACTCGACGGCGTATGGGCTGTCGGGGATCGTCTACACGGGATCAGCCGAGCGAGCCGAGCGCGTCGGGCGTGCGGTACGCGCCGGCACCGTCTGGGTCAACACCTTCCTCGTACGCGACCTCACGGCGCCGTTTGGCGGGGTCGGCATCTCGGGCATCGGCCGCGAAGGCGGGGACTACGCGCTCGACTTCTACTCCGACCTGAAGATGCTGCAGATCGCGGAAGACACGACGTCGTGAGACGAACCGGGCTGGTCTGGCACGAGCGATACATGTGGCACGACACGGGCAGCGGCACCTCCGAGCTCCCGTCGGGCGGCTGGCTCGAGCCACACGTCCACGCCGAAAGCCCGGATACGAAGCGTCGCCTGAAGAACCTGCTGGATGCGTCCGGGCTGACCGAGCAACTGGTTGCTCTGCCGCCACGAGCGGCGACAGTCGACGAGCTCTGCCGAGTCCACGACCTCGCGTACGTGGAGCTGATTCGCGAGCTGTCGGCTGGGCGCGGCGGCGATGCCGGCAGCGAGGCTCCGTTCGGCAATGGCTCGTACGAGATCGCGGCGCTTGCTGCCGGGGGCACGATCGCCGCGGTCGACGCAGTCCTCGACAGACGGGTCGACAACGCCTACGCGCTCGTGCGCCCGCCTGGTCACCACGCGCTTCCCGATCTCGGCATGGGCTTCTGTATCTTCGCGAACGTCGCCGTCGCCGTCCGCCACGCGCAGGCTGCTCGCGGGATCGGGCGAGTCGCGGTCGTCGACTGGGACGTCCATCACGGGAACGGCACGCAGGCGGCCTTCTGGGAGGACGGCTCGGTGCTCGCGATCTCGCTGCATCAGGACGGCCTCTATCCGGCGGAGTCGGGCTCGGTCGACGAGTCCGGTGCAGGAGCCGGGGCTGGAACGACCCTCAACATCCCGCTGCCGGCGGGCTCGGGTCGAGGCGCCTACGTGTCCGCGCTCGATAGCGTCGTCGTGCCGGCGCTCGAGCGCTTCCGTCCGGAGCTGATCGTGATCGCCTGCGGCTTCGACGCTGGTGCGCTCGACCCGCTCGGCCGCATGATGCTCGCCGCAGGTGCGTTCGGTAAGCTGACCGAGCGGCTCCTCGATACGGCTGTGCGCATCTGCGGCGGTCGGCTCGTCGCGTCGCACGAAGGCGGCTACTCCGCGGGCCACGTCCCGTTCTGTGGCCTTGCCGTGATCGAGGCGCTCTCGGGTCTGTCGGCCGGCATCGAGGATCCGTTCGCCTACCTTGGCGAGATTCCGGGCCAGGAGCTGCGGCCGCATCAGGCGGCGGCGATCGACGCTGCTGCCGCTCGCGTCGAGCACGTTCAGTCGTGAAGCTCGTCCTCGTCCTCAGCGAGAACTGGACGTTGACGCCGCCGCGCGACCTGCGAGCGCTCGTCGAGATGGCGGTTGTTGCCGAAGCCGCGGGCTTCGATGCGGTGATGGTGAGCGAGCACCTCGTCCTCGGCCCGAGCGCGGGCGCGGGTGGCGTGATGGGCAATCCACGCGACTACGCGATGCCGGGGAACCAGGATCCGGCGATGCCGTGGCCGTCGTCGTTCGTGCTCCTGTCCGCGATCGCCGCGGTCACGACCAAGCTGCGCCTTGCCGCTTGCGCGGTCATCGCGCCGTTGCGCCATCCGCTCCTGCTCGCCCGCGAGCTCGGCACGCTCGACATCCTCTCGGAGGGGCGGCTGGTGGTGCAGCCGACGGTCAGCTGGCATCGCGACGAGTACGACGCGCTCGGTGTTCCGTTCGAGCGGCGAGGCATCCTGCTCGACGAGCAGCTGGCGGCATGGGACGCGGTCTGGGCCGGGTCGCCCGCGAGCTTCCACGGCGAGCACTACTCCTTTGACGACGTCTACCTCGAACCGAAGTCCTGGCGGCCCGACGGGCCGCGGATCTGGCTCGGTGGCCAATCCGTGCACCCTCGCTTGCTGCGACGGATCGTCCGCTACGCGCACGGCTTCCATCCGCTTGGGCAGCCGTCAGTCGAGGACCTGGAGAAGCTGACCGACGGCATGGCCGAGGCAGGACGCGATCTCGCCGAGCTCGAGCTCGTCGGCGGTATGCGTGCGGTCTTCCCGGACGACTCGAGCCCGTCGCGGCTCGAGCCCGCGGTCGCATCGCTGCCGGCCCAGATCGCCAGAGGGTTCACGACGTTCTGCATCAAGCCGTCGCAGTTCGTCGACGACATCGCTCGCTACCCGGCGTGGTGCCGAGAGGTCGTGAAGCGGGTCGGGGAGCTCGCCGCATGAAGGTCGAGGTCGCCATCGTCGGGAACGGGGTTGCCGGCACCGCTTGCGCGACGCGTCTCGCGCGCAACGGGATCCGGCCGCTGCTGATCGGTCTCGGGCTCCCCGTGGACAGGCCGCCGCTCACCAAGGCGGCGCTCGCCGACGGGAATCCGCGACTGCTGGCCGACGCAGAACGGCTGGCGGAGCGCGGCATCGATCTCCTCGATGGGAATGGGCTCTCTGCCGATCTCGACGCGCGAGCACTGTCAGTCGGGACTGCGCAAGGGACAGTCGATGTCGAGGCCGAGCGAATCGTCCTCGCGACCGGCCTCCGGTACGGCCCTCCGCCCGTGCCCGGGCTCGAGGATGCGCTCGTCAACGCGAACCCCGAGCACTTCGGCCGACTCGCCCCGCTGCTCGCCGGAGGACCTGTCGAAGTGGTCGTCGTCGGTGCGGGGCTGATCGGGACCGAGAGCGCCGCAACGCTCGCCGTCGCGGGCCACATCGTGACTGTGGTGGACATGCTCGAACGCCCGTTGGATCGGCTCCATGAGCCGTTGCCCGCGCTCGGTCGCGCCACCCTCGAGGCGCTCGGCGTGCGCTTCCTCGGCGGCGTCCGGCTCGAGCGGGCCACCGAGTACGCAGTCGAGACAGCAGCGCACGGCACGCTCGAGGCAGATGTGATCCTGGTCGCGACAGGCGGCGTGCCGCTGACCCCGCCCGGTCTTGCATCCGGTGAGGTCGAGCTGCCGCTCGCGGTCGGGCGCGACATGCTCGTCCCCGGATACGACCGCGTCCATGCCTGCGGCGACCTCGTTCTCGTCCCGCACGCCCGTTTTGGCCCGATCCGCTTCCCACACTGGGACGCAGCCATCGGCACCGGCGAGCAGGCGGCCGATGCGATCGCCGGTGAGGCAGGCCCGTACGAGCGCATGCCGTACTGGTGGAGCGACATCGGCCCACGCCGCCTGGCCGAGGTCGGCTGGGCCGATGCCGTCGCGACCTGGGTGCAGGAGGACGGGCTGCATGTCGGCCGTGACGCGACGGGTGTTGCAGTGTGCGCGCTCGTCGTCGACGAGCCGCGGCGGCTGCGCGAAGCGCGTACCTTGGTGACGGGTTGACCGGGCAACTCGAAGACTGGGCGGCATCGATCACGGTCGAGCAGCTCGACGACGATCCGTACCCGATCTACACGCGCATGCGGCGCGAGGCACCCGTCTGTTTCGTGCCGGCGGTCGGCCTGTGGTTCGTGACCCGCTGGTCCGACGTCGAGTTCGCCGCGTCCCATCCGGAGGTGATCGACTCGCGCGTAACCCCGTCGCCGCTCGACCGCGCGATGGGCGGCGAGAGCATCCTCGTCCTCGACGGTGAGCCGCAGAAGAAGCTGCGTGCGATGCTCGAACCGTCTCTGCGGCC
>JBBQPW010000137.1:0-6536 GCA_038216845.1 Gaiellales bacterium
CGTCTCCCCGCGCGGACGATGGAACCCGCGATCGCGTCCAGCTCGGACGGCGCCCCGGCCGCCACGTCCCGGGCAGTCGACGTCGTCAGCTCGTCGGCCATCGCCTCGACGATCGCCCACTGGTCGGCGGGCGAGGTCGGAACGCCGTCTGCGGACGCAACCGCGCAGCTCTCTTCGATCGCGGCCGCAAGCGTTGACCGCCATTCCGGATCGGTGCGCAGCTCACCAACAGGCTTCTGGCTCAATGCCGTCACCGCGGCAAGCGGGCCGAGCCGAGCCGCCTTCTCCCAGAGCACCGCTCGCTCGCTCGCGCCGATGTGCAGCTCCACGCCCTCAACTGCGAGCGGCTCGAGCGCGGCCGTAAGCGCGTCGGAGCTCACATCCTCGGAGGCGGCTGTGACGACAAGCGTCTCGGTCAGCTGTACGACGCGGGCCGGTCCGTCACGGTACGCCTGGAACTGAGAGACGCTGCCGGCAGCCGTCTTCGCGTCGAGCCGCTCGCGGATGGCTCCGACGTGCTCGAGTCCATTCAGGAGCGAGACGACAAGGCCGTCCGCCACCGCTTCAGGCAGAACGCGGCGGAGCGCCCGATCGAGTGCCGGCGCCTTCACGGCGACGAGGAGCAGGTCGACCGGATCGCCGAGCAACTCCACGACCTCGGGCCGTGCAATCAGTTCGTCGTCGCCGAGCTGGAGCGTCAAGCCATGCTCGACGATCGGCTCCGCCGTCTCGCGCCGCGCAACGCACAGCACCCGGCTGCCGGCGAGAGACAGCCGCACGGCCAGCGCACCGCCGACGGCACCAGCGCCGAGCACGGCAACCTTGGCAGTCATGCTCTCGAGGGGTCGGAGATCAGGTTGACGTACCGCACATCGCTGTAGACCTCGATCGCCTCCACGCCTGCCTCCTTCCAACCGTTGCCCGACTGCTTTACACCGCCGAAGCCCATGTGCGGCTCGCTGCCGTGAGTGCCCCCATTCACCACGACGACTCCGACCTCCGCCTGTTCCGCGAAGTGCATCGCGCGGTGCAGGCTCGCTGTATGGATCGCGGCGGTCAGACCGTATGGCGAGTCGTTGACGAGGTCGATCGCCTCGGCCAGGTTTCCGACGCGGTAGAGAATCGTCACCGGGCCGAAGAGCTCGGTGCACGAGATGTCAGCCTTCGTCGCCACGTTCTCGAGGACAGTCGGCGCGATCGCATAGCCCGCTCCAGGGCCGGCGCGGCCACCTGCGAGAACTGTTGCGCCGTCGGCCACTGCGTCTGCGATGGCCGCGAGGAGGCGACCGCGGCTCTCGGCCGACACGACGAGCTCGGGCTCGAGCGCCCGCACAGCCTCGGCAAGACGATCCCGGAACTCGTCGTAGACGGCGTCGAAGACCACGACCCGACTTCCCGCGGCGCATCTTTGGCCCGCGTTCGAGAACGCCGAGGCAATCGTCCAGCGCACGGCGTCGTCGAGGTCCGCGTCGTCGCAGACGACCAGCGCGTTCTTGCCGCCGAGCTCGAGGCAGAGCCTCGCAAGCCCGACGTTCTGCTGGATCGCGCGGCCGGTCTCGGCGGAGCCGGTGAAGCTCACGAGATCGCATTCTTCGGCGACGAGCGCAGCACCCGCCTCGTCACCGATCCCCTGGAGGATGTTGAGCACACCCGCGGGCAGGCCGACGTCGTGCGCGATCCGCGCGAACAGATGAGCCGAGACGGGCGCGTGCTCAGAGGGTTTCAGCACCGACGCGTTGCCGCAGAGAATCGACGGGAACGCCTTCCACGCGATGTTCGGAAACGGGGTGTTGAACGACGTCAGCAGCGCCGCGACGCCGACCGGCCGCCTGATCGTCAGGACCGTACGGTGCGGCATGCTCGCAGGCATCGTCCTGCCGTAGGAGCGGCGACCTTCGCCCGCGATGAAGAATCCCATCTCGATCGCGGCGTCGGTCTCGGCAAGCGCGACTGCCATCGGCTTGCCGATCGCCTCGGACACCACGGCCGAGAGCTCCTCGCGTCGCTCGCGTAGCGCGAGCGCGATGTCGCGCACGAGGTCGCCGCGCTCGACCGGTGTTCGCTCGGCCCAGCCGGGCTGAGCGCGGCGGGCAACGGCGACAGCGGCGGCTGCGTCTTCGACGCCCGAGCGCGCGACGCGGCAAAGCAGCGTCCCGTCGAAGGGGCGGTACTTGTCTATCCAGGCTCCCGAGACGGCGGGGCGATCCTCGCCGTCGATTAGATTGGGAACATCGTCCAAGGTCGTCACCAGGCCGACCAGCCACCGTCGACGACGAGATTCGACCCGGTGACGTACGACGACGCATCCGACGCGAGGAAGACCAACGCGCCGACGTACTCGTCCGGCGCGGCCATCCGCCCGAGCGGCATCCGTGCCGAGTACGCCTCGACGAATGCCGCCGGCTGGTCGTCAGCAACGCCTGCGAGCGTGAGCGTGTTCACCCGAACGCCGCTCGCCGCCCAGTACGTCGCGAGGTAACGCGTGAGGTTCAGCACGGCCGACTTCGAGACCGCGTAGGCGACCGGCTTGACGAACGTCTCACCCGCGTCGCGCCGGAAGTCGTACAGCGACTGGACGGGCGAGAGCAGCCCGTAGATCGACGAGATGTTGACGATCGAGCCGCGGCCGGCCGCCGCCATCCGACCTCCGACCACCTGGCAGCAGAGCAGCGTCCCCTTCACATTCACGTCCATCACGCGATCGAACGAGGCGACCGGGAAATCCTCGAACGGGCCGACCTCCTCCGCGGACGCATCGGGCGGCGAGTCAAGCCCGGCGTTGTTGACGAGCAGGTGCGGGGCGCCCCAGACGGCAACGAGCTCGCCGGTGGCGCGTTCAATCGCGGCCCGGTCGGTGACGTCGACCTCGAACGCGCGGATCGTGCCGTCGGCGAGTCCGGCGGAAAGATCGGCGACGCCCGGTTTCGGTTCGGTCGCGCGATCGAAGACCCCGACCTTCATCCCGCGCGCGGCGAGTCCGGCCGCGTACTCGGCACCAAGCTGGCCCATCCCGCCGGTCACGACGGCAACACGCCCGGACAGGTCGAAGAGTGGGTCGGTCATGCCGCGGCCCCAGTCCCGCGCGCGTTCCAGATCGCGTCACAGAGCTCTCGCACGCAGCCGTGCCCGCCCGGCCGCGAGAGCACGATTAGCGCCAGCGGCACGACCTCCGGCCAGGCATCCGCAGGAACGACCGGCAGGCCGACCGCGCCGAGACACTCCGCATCGTTGACGTCGTTCCCGACGTAGGCGACAGCCTCCAGCGAAACCCCCAGAACAGCGGCCTCGGCACGCATGACCGCGAGCTTGTCCTCGACGCCCTGCACGCAGTCGATACCGAGCTTGGCCGCGCGAACGCCCACCACCGGGTTCGTCTCGGTCGAGACGACCACGTAGGCGACGCCGATCTCGTCGAGCCGTCTGAGCCCAAGCCCGTCGCTCCGCGAGCACGCGACGCTCTCCGCGCCCGTCTCGCTCGTCCATACCCGGTTGTCGGTGAACACGCCGTCGAAGTCGAAGACGACGAGCCGCACGTCGGCGAACTGGCGCGCGAGGTCGGTCATCCGCCCGCCTCGACGTCCGCGAGCGCGATGTTCTCTTCGGCAGCGAGGGCGCGAACGAGCCGCCGGCCGAGCAGGCCGTCGAGCTCGTACGGCGCCAGGCCGCCGTCCGCGGGAGACTTCGCCACGAGATCGCCTGGCTCCAACACCCGACCAGCCTCGAGAGCACGCGCCGCCACCAGCTTCTTCCCCATCTTGGCGAGGGGCTTCTCCTCGCTGGCCAACCGCCGCTTCTCGCCGTCGCCGAGCGCATCCGGCACTCGACGCAGGTCGCGAACGAGTTTTCGCATCCCTTCCGGCATCAGCGAGAACGCATGGTCGGTGCCCTTCCACGCGTGGTTAAGGGTGAAGTGCTTCTCGATCACGCGCGCGCCGAGCATGTACGCGACGAGCGCCATCGAGATCCCGTTCTGGTGATCCGAGAGCCCGATAACGACGTCGGGATAGCGCTCGCGGAGCGTCGTGATCACGCTGAGGTTCAGCTCCTCGACGTCGGCGGGATACGCCGCCGTGCACTGGAGGACGCAAAGCTGCGAGTTGAGCGGCAGGATCGCCGCCACCGCGCGGTCGATGTCCTCGAGCGTCGCGCCGCCGGTGGAGAGGACGATCGGCTTGCCGTGGCCCGCGATGTGGCGGAGCAAGGGTGTGTTGACGATGTCCGCCGAGGCGACCTTGAACGCCGGCGTGTCGAGCTCGGCGAGGAAGTCGGCGCTCGGCTCGTCGAAAGCCGTGGCGAAAAGCGGCAGGCCCAACTCGGCCGCGCATGCGAGCAGCTCCAGCCACTCGTCCCGCCCGAATTCGAGCGCCTCTCGATGCGCGCCGTAGGTCGGGCCGAAGCTGTTCTCGTTCTCGTACGGCTGGTCGTAGAGGGCGCTCGTGAACAACCTGCGGTTGTCGCGCTTCTGCAGCTTGACCGCGTCGACGCCGCATTCCTTGGCAGCGAGAATTAGCTGCTTCGCCTTGTCCAGGCTGCCCTGGTGGTTGTTCCCGACCTCGGCGATGACGTAGCAGCCGGTGTCGTCTGCAACGCGTGTGCCGCCGAGGACCAGCTCCCGCACGAGTTCCTCCCTCTCGCAAGGCCGGGCGAATCCCGACTCTCGTCGCTCGATGGTACTGAGGCCGGCGAACGGAGAGCCCCGCGTCGGGCTGACCTCATTGCCGCCATGGCCGAGACGAACTACGGTTGGTGCTTCGAATCCAGCCGTCAACCGCTTACGGGGGAACCATGATCAGGTCGCGTGCGCTGAAGGCTTTCCAGTCGAAGAACATCGCAGTCGGAGCGCTCGCCTTGGCGCTCGTGTTCATAGTCCAGGCGACGACCGCACACGGCGCAGGGCAGGCGTCCGGGGCGCTGTCACCCGCAGCGCAGATGCTCCGGGCTCGCGGCTACCTCGTTCCGAATCCGGCTGCCTACGCCGCGACCAAGGCGAAGGCCGCGGCAGCTGCCGGGCAGAGCAACGGCACAACGGCCGGTAAAGCAGGCCCCAAGACCGCGTTCGCGACGAAGGGCTGGCTGGGCGTGACCGACCCGAACTTCTCGCCTTCCGACTCGACAGGAACGGTCGGACCGACCCGCTACATCGAGACGATCAACGACGAGTACGGCATCTACGACAGAACGGTCGGCGGGACGCCGACAACGCTCCAGACCGGGGCGCTCGCGACGCTCACCGGCGACTTCGGGACCTCCGGAGGCTTCAGCAATCTCTCCGATCCCCAGATTGCCTGGGATCCGGGCTCGAGTCGCTTCTACTACTCCGCGCTCGACGTGGTGACCAATCACCTCGAGGTGGGGTGGAGCAAGGACGGGTCGCCGAGCGGCGCGTCCGACTTCTGCAAGTACGACATGGACTTCGGCTACGGCACGAACCTGCCCGACTACCCGAAGCTCGGCACAACAGCTGACTTCCTCCTGATCGGCGTCAACACGTTCAACTCGGGCGGGTCGTACATCGGTTCCGATGTGAACTGGATGGCCAAGCCGGGCGCCGGAACGACCTGTCCATCGCAGGCGACTGTCGACGCGGCGAAGAAGGGACGGGTGGCCAACCTCCAGAATCAGGGCGGCGGCTGTTGCGCCTTTACACCCGTGCCCGCCGTGCAGACCGACTCGAGCAGCACCGGCTGGGTGGTCGCCCGCACCCTGACCGACCCGGACACGCGACTGACGCGTTTCCAGGTGACGAACGACGGGAGCGGCAACGCCGTCATCCCGATCAGCGGGACCACCGTGACGGTCGCCTCGTACTCCGTCCCACCGAATGCCCCGCAAAAGGGCACCAGCCAGGTGCTCGACACGCTCGATGGGCGCCCGATGCAGGCGGTCTCCGGCTTCGATCCCGCCCAGGGGAAGACCGCTCTCTGGACGAACCAGACGATCTCGGGTGGCGCGGGGAGCAAGGTGCGGTGGTACGAGATCGACCCGGCCGGCGCCGCAGTTCTCCAGACCGGGGACATCAGCGGCTCGCTCTACACCTTTAACGCAGCAACGTCACCCGACCGCGTGGTGAACGGCGCCACGACCGCGTTCGGGAGCAACATGGCGACCGTCTTCAGCACATCGTCGTCGACGGCGTTCCCGGCGATCCAGGCCGTGACCAAGTCAGGAGCCGGTGCGCAGAGCGGCTTCATCTCGCTCAAGACCTCGTCGGTCTCCGACGTCGACTTCAGCTGCGACATCGCCAGCGGCGGCGCCTGCCGTTGGGGCGACTACTCCGGCGCAACGCCCGACCCCGCTGCAAATGTCTCTGCAAGCCAGGGAAACGTCTGGTTCACGAATGCGTTCACAACCGGCGGCTCGATCTCGTCTCCCGGCTGGGCGACGTGGAATGGGGCGCTCCAGCTCGGCCCGGGGCCACTTCCGACCGTGACGTCGACCAACCCGACATCGTCGGTACGCGGGGTCAGCAACATCTTGATCACCGTGAACGGGACGAACTTCGTCAGCGGCGCGGTGGCGTCGTTCTCGGGCACCTA
>JBBQPW010000138.1:0-6477 GCA_038216845.1 Gaiellales bacterium
TCTCCGGATGGCACGAGACCTCGGGGTGTGCCATCGTGAACCGCATGTCGGCGAAATAGCCGAGCTCGAGCCGCTCGCGGATGTGTCGTTCGGTCTCCTCGTACGGCTCAGGACGGGCGGCACCCACAACATCGAGGCCGATCTCCCGCGCAAGCTCGACAAGCTGATCGGGCAGCATGAGAGGATCATGCCGATGAAGGCGGTACGCATCCACGAGGACGGAGGGCCGGAGGTCCTCCTCTACGAAAATGTGACCGATCCGACGCCAGGCCCGGGCGAGGTGCTGATCGAGTTGCGGGCTGCGTCGTTGAACCATCTCGACGTCTGGGTTCGCAAGGGTCTCCCGTCGGCGCCGAAGCCGCACATCCTCGGCGCGGACGGCTCAGGGGTCGTGGGGGCGCTCGGCGAGGGCGTGAACGACTTCGCGGTCGGCGACCGGGTCGTCATCAATCCCGGAATCGAGCACGGGTCGACCAGCTCGATCGTCGGCGAGCACGAGGACGGCACGCATTGCGAGCGATTTGCGATCGCCGCCGAACAGGTTTTCTCGCTCGATGAGAGGCTGACGTTCGAGGAAGGGGCGGCCTTCCCGCTCGTCTACGAGACCGCGTTCCGGATGCTTGTCACTCGCGCGAGGATCGTCGAGGGCGAATGGGCCCTGATCTGGGGCATCGGCGGTGGTGTGGCCACAGCCGCGCTCGAGATCTGCCGCGCGCTCGGTGTGCACACGATCGTGACCTCGGGAAGCGACGCGAAGCTCGAACAGGCACGCGCCTGGGGTGCTGATGTCGCGGTCAACCACGCCGACGGCGATGTGGTAGCAGCCGTGAAAGAGGCCACCGGCAAGGGAGTCCATGTCGTTGTCGAGACGGTCGGCGAGGCGACGTGGGCCCGTTCGCTCGCCGCGGTCCGCCCGGGCGGGCGGGTCGTCGTCTGCGGCGCGACCTCCGGGCCGAACCCGCCGGCGCAGCTCCATCGCTTCTGGTGGAAGCAGCTCGACGTGCTCGGGTCGACGATGGGAACGCGCGAAGACTTTCTCGGCGCTTACGACTTGATTCGCACAGGACGAGCGCGCGTCCACATCGATTGCGTCTTGCCGCTGAGCGAGATCCGCGCCGCGCACGAGCGACTCGAAGCCGGCGAGCAGCTAGGCAAGATCGTGCTCTCGATCCCCGGCTAGAGGGGCTACCGCTCGCGCCGGCGGCGGTACGCCGAAGCGGACATCGATCCGGAGCCACCCCGCACCGGGGAGCGGTCGACCGTTCAGCCGACGGTGAAGATGCAGCAGCTCGCGAGTACCGCGATGAACTGCCTCAGCAAGAGTGCCGAACGGGCGATCACCGGCGTCTACCGACCGCGCGAATCGCGGTACACACACGCCGGATCAGTGCGACGCGCGCGCGGTGGGACTCACGCGCTCGTTGAACGTCGGCCGCCACACGGGCAGCGTGGTCGTACGATCACCAGTACGCGCCGCCGAACACGACCAGCATCGGGTCTGGGGTCGGCGACTTCATGCCTCGAGTGTAGTTCGCGCGCCTTACGCCGAGATTACGTCTCTCCCCGTACGAGGCCGTCGCGGCGGAGTTCATCGCTCGGGGCGAAGCATGCGCACTGCGAGGCTCAGCAACGCCGCCGCTGCCGCGCCCCCTACGAGCTCGATGCCCAATCCCCTGACCTTCACTACGTCACCGATCGCAAGGACCAGCGCAGCGACGGTGAGGCCGCCGAGTCCGAGCGCGAACTCGGACCCGAGCCGGCGGGCCCGGCGGCCCGGCTCGCGCGTTCCACCTCCGCGCAGCTCGATCGACCAGAACGCGAATTCTCCCGCCGCTAGCAAGGCTGCGGCAACGACGGCCGCCCGACCATCGGCGGATGGCCCGTCGAGAACGAGACGAAGGCAGTATTCGCCTCCGAGAAAAGCGAGCCCCACTCCGATGGTCGCCGGGGAGGGAACCGCGATCCCGGCTCCGAGCGTCACCACAGCGACGACGCCGACCGCCATGAGCAGCCGCGCCGTCGGACCGTGCGAGAGCAAAGCAACGGTCACCGCTAGACCACCCGCGACGAGGAGCGCCGTGAGCGCTGCCGCTAGCGCCGGGCGAGCTGAGCGTGTCGCCTGAACGAGTTCACCTCCTCGATCGCGGCTCCGAGCGGCTCGCCACCCGACCAGCGCGTCACGGCAATCCCACGACTTTGCAACCGGGCGACGAGCTCGTCCCGCCGCAGGCACCAGAGGCGGTAGGCAAGCTGCTCGTGTGGCTCGACCCCCGGCTCGACGAAACGCAGTGGGGACACCTCGACCACCGCCACGTCGCGTCCACGTGCCCTCAGGTCGAGTAGCGCGGCGATCGCGCGCGAGTCGAGCAACGGCGTCACGGCGATGACGAGCGCGCCCGGTGGCATGGTGCGGCTCGGAATCACATCGACGTCCTTCCACGCGTAGCTGAAGAGCAGCTCGGTCTCGAGAAGCGCCTCCACGAGTAGATAGCGCTGCCGAAGCCCTGAGCCAGGGGTCAGCCAACGAAGGGTGCCTCCGAAGGCGACAAGGCCGACCCTGTCGCGGCGGTCGAGATAGTGGTCTGCAAGCGTCGCTGTAGCCCGTATCGCCCAGTCGAGAGAGCTTTCCCGGAGCCTTCGCGCCTCGGCGAAGGTGTCGAGGAACAGCACGATGTCGCCGCTGCGCTCCGGGTGCCGCTCATTGACGATGAGCTCAGCTCGGCGGGCGCTGGCACGCCAGTTGACCGAGCGGACGCGATCGCCCGGGACAAATGCACGGACGTCTGCGAACTCCAGACCGTCTCCCTTGGCTCTGGTTATCGCACTGCCGAGTGCCGCATTCGTACGAAGCGGCGCCACGAGCGTACGCAGCGCCTCGGGTCGCGGGTAGACCTGGAGGTGGTGAGGGCGAGAAACCCGCCACTCCCACGCCCAGAGCGCGAGCGGATCACGGGCGCGCAAACGGAGATCCCCGAGAGCGTATGCACCCCAGTGTCCGACCTCCAAACGGAGCTGCATCGTCACGTCTTCGCCTTCGCCCAGGCCTACCGAGAACGGATTCTCGCCGCCGACGATCTGGAGTCCCCGGGGAACGACGAGCAACGCTTCGACCTGCGCGACGCGACGTTCCGCCCGCAAGGCGAGGATGACTTCGACTTCCTCTCCCTCGAGAGCGCGTTCCCTGTCGCTCTCGATCCAGGCTCGCACGCGCGGTGCGCGATCTGCGATGGCAGCGAGGGCGAGGACCAGCGCGAACGGCGCGGCCAGTGCAACGGGTTCCGGCCGTCGCACTGCAAGCGCCGCCACGAGGCCGAACGCGCAGAGGGCTCCGTAGACGACGAGCCTCGGCGACGGGCGCCGGGTCACGCCGGAGGTGACACGGCGGGTGTGACGTCCTCGGCTTTCGGCGTCGGCACCCGCCCGAGAACCTCGCGGACGACGTCCTCGGCCGAGAACCGCTGCACCCACAACTCGGGCTTCAGCAGGAGCCGATGGGCGAGCGCGGCCACTGCGATCGCCTTGACGTCGTCCGGTGTCGCGTAGTCCCTCCCGGCAAGTGCCGCCTTGCAGCGGGCAAGCTTGAGCAACGCCAGACTCCCGCGTGGGCTGGCGCCGACCGTCGTGCTCGGACTGTCTCTGGTCGCCCCAACGAGGGAGACGATGTAGCGCCCGAGGCTCTCGGCGACATAGACCTGCTCGACGGCTGCCTGCATGGCGAGCAGCGTCTCGCGGTCGACGATGGGCCGAAGCTCGACCTCGTCCACCTGCCGCTCTAGCCGACGGGCAAGGACGATCCACTCGTCGTCGGCAGCGGGATAGCCCAAGCCGGTGCGCAGGATGAAGCGGTCGAGCTGTGCCTCGGGAAGCGGATACGTGCCTTCGTACTCGATTGGGTTCTGCGTCGCGAGGACGAGGAACGGTCGCTCCAAGACATGTGTCACACCGTCAATCGTCACTTGCCGCTCCTGCATCGCCTCGAGCAACGCCGCCTGCGTCTTCGGCGGGGCGCGGTTGATCTCGTCGGCGAGCAGGAGGTTGGCGAAGACCGGCCCGCTGCGGAACTCGAAGTCTGCTTCGCGCTGGTTCCAGATCGACGAGCCCGTCACATCCGCCGGCATCAGATCCGGGGTGAACTGCACGCGAGCGAAGCTCAGGCCCGTCACCCGCGCAAACGACCGGGCGGCGAGCGTCTTGGCGAGCCCTGGGTAGTCCTCGAGCAGGACGTGTCCGTCGGCGAGGAGGCCGATCAGGACGAGCTCGAGCTCGGCGCGCTTTCCGACGATCGCGCGCTCGACCTCGTCGAGGATGCGCGAACCGAGCTCCCGCATGCGCGCGAGCTCCATCACAACGCCTCGAGAGCGGTGATCGTGCTGTCGAGCACATCGACGTCGATTCCGCGCGCAGTGCGGTCGAGCGGCGCGGGCCGGTCGGCCCGCACGATCTCCCAGCCGTCCACGCCGAGAAGCTCCCGTGCGCGCTCCGGCTGTGCGTCGAGCTCGACGCCGTGACGTGCCGCGAGCAGGCCGGCTGCGGTCTCTCGCAGGGTCGGGCCGAGCCGATGATGAAGGTCGAAGGAGTTCGCGATCCCGAGAGCGACCTCACGCTCGAGCTTGGCGAGCTGCTGGACGCGCGCAGGCGACCGTTCGTGCGATCCGCATAGCGCCTGTTCGAAGGAAGATGGCTCTGCGGGGCGCAGCCCGCGGCGCAAGGCAAGCACGAGAATGAGAAGTACGATCGCGATCAAGGTCACCCCGACCACGCTGACGACGGTCACCCCACGCTGCGTCAGCAGGAGGGCGCTGTTCACGTCGTCGTCAGCGACGGAGCCGAAGCTCCCGGGTCGCGTCCACGGTCGTCCGCTTCACCCAAGGCGGTACGGATCGCCTCGAGCAGGTCGATCGCCTCGTCCTTCATCGTCTGCTCGACGGCATGCTGGGAGAACTTCGCGCGGGCAAAGAGCTGCGTCAACCGGCGGGCGAAGCGGGAACTGACACCGAGATCGACAAAGATCCGTTGCACGTACTCGTCCGGCCCTTCGGCAGCGCGGCGCGGCAAACCGAACGCACCGAGTGTGTGTTCGAGTCGCGCGTAGGCCGCGATAACGGCACGACGCGGATCGGGCTCGGCACGGAGGTCGTCCAGCGTGTCGGCGAGAACGTCCGCCAAGGTGAGAGCCCATGACGCATCGAGGCCCGTGCGAGATCGTCGCCGCGGTCGGTATGCGAGATACGCAGCCACTGCCACGCTTGCGGACAGACCGAGGACGAGCAGCACCGGCGTCGTCGCAAAGCGAGGCTTGTACGCCTCCGCCGGCGTCCCTGGATCGGTTCCCGACGCGGCCGGCGGTTGCGGTCTCGGTGGCCGCTGCACTCCGTTTGCGTGCAAGACACCTCGTGCCAGGAGCGTGAGCGCCACCAGGACAAGAGCAACTCCGACGACGACGATCGGACGCCCCCGTCGTCTGGTGAGCCGCTGCGCAGCGAGGTGATCGCGTTGCGCGATCACCGCCCACACGGCGACGAAAGCACCGAGCACGAGCACGACGAGTACGAGGCTGACGATCGTGTCCGCGACGACGTACGACGGCCTTCGCCCACCGACGTCAACCGGCGTATGGCCAGCCGAGCCGATCGCAACGAGAACAAGCAGTCCGACGAGAGAGAGCAGGGTGACCACCGCGCGGCGCGGCGGGCGTGCGGGTGCCTCCGGGCACGGCTCCATCGCAGCATTAGACGCTTGTGCACCGGGAACGTTTGCACGCGAACGTTTGCGCCTCCGCGCACGGCGATGCCGGTGGCCGAGTCGCTACCCGAACCCGAGAATGAACTTGGCGTCGTCGGACATCAAGTCGGGCGTCCAGGGCGGGTCGAACGTCAACTCGACCTCCACGGCGTCGACACCCGGCAAGGCTGCGACCGCGTCGTGGATGCTCTCCTGGATCATCGGCCCGGCCGGGCAGCCCATCGACGTCAACGAATGGATGATCTTCACCTTCGGCCCGTCGATCTCCGCCTCGTAGAAGAGTCCAAGCTCGACGATGTCCATCCCGAGCTCGGGATCCTCGACACCGTGAAGAGCTTCGACGACATCGTCCTTGGCGACCACGGATCGAGTGTAGCCGCCGACTAGGTGCGGACGAGTCGCTCGGCGCCGGTGAGCACGATGTCGAGGACATCGCCGATTGCCTCGTCGAGCGAACCGCTTTCGATCACCGGGACGTCGCAACGCCGGGCGCGGTCGAGAATCGTCTCCTGCAGCGAGCGGATCTCGGGCAGGCCGTCGAGGTACTTCTCGAGCGGGCGCAGCCCCTCGGTCGCGGCGTCCCGCACCCAGAACCGGCTGCGATGGAGCTCCTCGTCCTGGATCGCGAGCACGACATGGACGACGAGCGCATCGCCGTGCTCGACCCGCACCATGCCGGGGACGAGATGGACGCCTTCGAGCACCATCGACCAGCCTTCGGCGAGCGCCCGCTCG
>JBBQPW010000139.1:0-6432 GCA_038216845.1 Gaiellales bacterium
CAGCCCAATCAACCCTCGCACCGATCGCGGCTGCGTCACCGGCGGCGGTCGACAGCGCGTTGCAGGTCGCTCTTGCGCATCTTCGAGCGTCCCTCGACGCCGAGTTTGCGCGCCTCTTCGTACAGCTGGTCGCGCGTTCGACCCTTCTCGCGGTCTGTTCCCGATCGGAGGCCGCCGCGCCGTCCGGACGACAGATCGCCCAACGAGAGCTCGGAAGCCGTCTTGCTCTCGCCGTGTCGGGCGCGTTCCTTGTTCACCGTGCGCGCTGCGATCTCCTCGGCGACATCCGATGAGCGTCCCTGTTCGAGCTCGCTCTCCTTGATGTGCTCGTACTGTCGCGCTCTTTTCGACCCCCTGCGAACTCCACGCGGCGGCATCATGAGCTCCCTATGTCGCTGACCTTCGGCGTTCCATACCCGTCTGCGACCCCGGCAAACGTCGGTTTCGACTCTTGCTGGCATGGATATCGGATGGCAACCACGTGGCTAGCTCCTCAGAGTCCCGCGGCGCTTACCGCTGAGCGCGCGATAGACGAGCAACAGCAGGATAGACCCGGCGATCGCCGTCAACCAGGTCGAGATGTCGAAGAAGTCGTCCAGCGGATGGGCATCGAACAACGCGGCTGCGAGGAATCCGCCCACGAGAGCCCCGGCGATACCGAGGAGCGTCGTGATGATGAAGCCGCCTGGATCGGATCCCGGAAGGAGCTTCTTCGCGATGAGCCCGGCCAGTGCGCCGAGGACGATGAAGGCGATGATTCCCATGGTGGTCTCCAATTCTCTGGGTTCAGGCAGGCCGACCTAGGCGTACCCCGGAACGGCCGACCGGAAACCGGATCACGCCCGGAGGCCCGTCTTCAAGGCCCCTGTGTTTCGCAGCTTGGTCAGCGGGTATGGGACAATCGACCGTTGTACCGCTCAACGAACGTAAGGAGGAACGATGACCGACACCGAGCACCCAATCGAGCGTGATAGCGACGACGCGGCTGCGGCCGTACGCGAGAAGGCCCACGAGGCGAAAACCGAGACCGAGCGCGCGGCGGATCGCGCCAAGGACGACGTGAGCTCCGTGGGACACAAGATCTCGGACGCGATCGAGGACGTCATCCCCGGCGACAGCGACCGCGACGGGCACTAGTTCTCAGCACGCTGTGGAGCTTGGCGGCAGCAATCTCGCCGTCGCTAAGCTCCACTTCCTGCCGTTGGCACATACGCGCCTCGTGTAAAGCAGTACGGTCCCGCGTAGCGTGAAGGTACCGAGCACCGATGGCAGAGCCGTGACGCGCACCGTGGCTGCGAGGCTAGTCCTCGGACCGCTCCTGCGGTATGCAGGGACGACTACGGCAACGGTTTGGGTGGAGACCGACAGCGCGACCGAGGTCGAGGTGCTCGATCACCGCAGCCGAACGTTCGAGATCGAGGGCCACCACTACGCGCTCGTGGTCATTGACGACTTGGAGCCCGAGTCGACGATCCCGTACGAGGTTCGGCTCGACGGACAGCTCGTCTGGCCGCCGACTGACGGGCGTCCTCCGTGCGCGATCCGCACACGTCACGGCGAGCGACAGGCGAATCTCGTCTTCGGGTCGTGCCGTATCGGGGCACCCGAGCGACCCCCCTATACCTCATCTCCCGCGGATGACTCGGCTGGAGTTGGGATCGACGCACTCTGGGCGTACTCGCGCCAGCTACAGGCGGGTGACGAGGAATGGCCGGACGCGCTCCTCTTGCTCGGCGACCAGGTGTACGCCGACGACGTACCGCCGGAGACGGCGGCGTTCATCCAGGCTCGTCGCGATGTCGCCGAGCCGCCCGGAATCGACGTGGCCGACTTCGAGGAGTACACGCGGCTGTATCGCGAGTCGTGGTCGGATCCCGACATCCGCTGGCTGTTGTCAACGGTTCCGTCGACCATGGTCTTCGACGATCACGACGTGAACGACGACTGGAACATCTCTCAGGCCTGGGTCGACGAGATGCGCCGGCTGCCGTGGTGGAACGAGCGCGTCGTGGGCGCATTCATGTCGTACTGGCTGTACCAGCACCTCGGGAATCTCTCGCCTCCGGAAATCGCTGAGGAGAAGATCCTGGCGGTCGTGCAGTCGGACGTGGACCCGGGCAAGCAGCTCCGCGAGTTCGCTCGTCGCTGCGACCTGGAGTCTGCGGCGAGCCGGTGGGCCTACTACCGTGATTTCGGCCGCACGCGGCTGCTGGTGATCGACTCACGTGCGGCCCGCGTGCTTGCCGATGGCCGCCGCGACATGGTCGACGCCGAGGAGTGGGACTGGATCGTCGAGCACAGCCGGGGCTCGTTCGACCATCTCGTCATCGCGAGCACGCTGCCCGTGTTCATGTCCCACGGGATTCATCATCTCGAGGCCTGGAACGAAGCTGTCTGTTCCGGCGTCTGGGGCTCATTGGCAGCGCGGCTCGGGGAGCGCCTGAGGCGTCGCGTCGACCTGGAGCATTGGCCGGCGTTCCACGACTCGTTCGAATCGCTCGTCGATCTCCTACGCGCTGCCACCCGGGGCTTGGGAGAGGCTGATGACGCACCTGCGACGATCGTGCTCCTCGGCGGCGACGTTCATACTGCGTACGTTGCCGAGGTCGCGCTCGGTGGCGACGCTGGCGCGGGCCGTGTCTACCAGATCGTCTGCTCCCCGTTTCGCAACCCGCTTTCGCCCGCGCAGCGTCGGGTAATCCGGCTGACGAGCTCCCGTGTCGCCGCAGCGGTGTTCTCGCGTCTCGCGCGCCTGGCCGGTGTTCGCCGCCCTTCGGCGAGCTGGCGGTTCGTCCGTGGCCCGACGTTCGACAACTCGATCGGGCGGCTCGAGATCGACGGGCGCGCCGCACGGGTCACGATCAGCCGGAGTGCCGCCCTCGGGGAGGGGGCTCCGCTGCTACGCCCTCTGCACGCCTATGAGCTAGCCGACACGTAGCCGACTCGCGGCAAGAACTACTCGGATCCTCGCGGCACGCAGACGGTGATGGCTCCCGGGTCGACCTCGACCTTGAACTTCTTCACCTTCTCGCGGCCGCCTCCGTCCAGCTCGTACAGAACCTTACGGTTCAGCTTGACGTCGATCGAGCTGGCCTTCGTCACCTGCACGAAAGGCGAATTCCCGGCGGTGCCGACGGCGGTCCGGGCGATTGTCCGCGCCCACTGGACAATCCCGTCGGCGCTCACGACGCCGAGCTCCAGCAGCCCATCGTCGGGGCTCGCGCCCTCGAACGCCTCGACACCGCCGAACAGATCGCCGACATTCCCGAGCAGGATGCAGCTGGCCTTTCCCTCGTACCAGATTGCACCGTCGACCTTGATCCGCGCGCGAAATGGCTCAGCGCGCAGATTCTTGGAGCCCGTCCAGACGTACGCGACCCGGCCCAACCGGTCCTTCAAACCCGCGTCCGCGTCTCTGATCATGCGGGCATCGAATCCGGCGCCCGCCATCACGGCGAAGCACTCGCCGTTCAGGCGACCAACGTCGATCTTGCGTCTCGCACCGTGGAGCCCGACGTGCACGGCCGCCTCGATGTCGGCCTGGGGAATCTCCAGATTGTGCGCCAGCAGGTTCGCGGTGCCGGCGGGCACGATCGCGAGCTCCGCGTCGGAGCCGGCAAGGACGTTGATCGTCTGCTGCATCATCCCGTCGCCACCCCAGGCGAAGATCAGGTCGGCGCCTTCCTCGAGCGCGCGTTGAACCTGCTTCGGTGCATAGCGGCTCTTGGGGACCTCGTACCAGAGGAGATCGGTCGCGCCTTCGCGTTCGAGCACGCTGCGCAACTCCATGAGCCCACCGCCGATGGTCTTCCCCGCGTGGGCTACGACCGCGATCTTGGTCATGCGCGATCCGCATCCGCGTGTGGATGCCGTCGTTCGGTGGCGACCCCGGCCGCCCGCGCGGCAAAGACGACGACCACCAGGGCGGCGATTCCGACCAGTCCGCCGGCCACGACGTCGAGCGGATGGTGCATGCCCCGGTACATCCGGGCCAGCCCGACAAGAGGCGGAATCGCAACTGCGATTGCCCACGTCACCACGCGCACTGCTCGTTTTCGGACCCGCGATGTCAGCAGGAGCACAAGGCCCACGTAGACGGCGATCGACGCAGCCGTGTGTCCCGACGGGTAGCTCGCGTTGGGGTCAAGACCCTCGAGCCGTGGCACCCGCGGTCGATGACGATGGACGAAGATCGTCGTGGCCCGGTACGTCCCCGACTCGACCAGGAGCGCAACGAGCACGAAAACTGCGATACGCCAGCGGCGGAAGATGGCAAAGACCACCAACGCGACCGCGACGACGATCGGGAGGACGACACCGCCCGCGACGATCGAGCCGATGAGCGAGGCCTCGGTACGACCGGATGACCGGTGGGAGGCCAACCAGGTCTCGACATGTGTGTCGGCTCGGTCGATGCCCCCCACAGAGAGCACCAGCTTCGTCACCACGAAGCCAAGCCCGATGCTCAGGGCTGCAAGCGCAACATAGCCCGCGAGCATTGCGCTCACGAAGACGGTCACGGGATGACGTTCAGCGAGCAGCTGCGCAAAGCGTTCGGCGGGCCCGCCGGGCCGAGCTTCCAGCACGGGGACGTCCGACGCGACGTCGCGTCGGGCTAGAGCTTGTGACTTCGAGTCTCGCTCGGGTACTGCTGCCGGCTCGATCCCTGTGGCTTCCATCACGTCCGTTTACCCCGCGGGCGGAGCGGGGAAACACCGGAACCACCTGCTATGCCCCTGATCCTCCTCCTCATAGTCTCTGCGGCTATCGGCGCCCTGACGTTCCTGGCAGCGCGGCGCTATCCCACCCCGGCCGTGGCGCCCACGGCGACTCTGGCCGTGGCCGAGACGATCGGGCATTCCGTCGCAGACCACACCCCTCGACGCGGCCGGCTGCACAGGCGTCTCGACCCCGTGGCGGCAACGGGCCTGGCTCTCACGATTGCGCTCGTAGTCGTCATCGGCGGCGGGCTCTTGCTTGCGATCCTCGCGTACCTCGTACGCTCGAACTCGCAGCTCGTGCACCTCGACCGAAGCGTCGCGAAGTGGGGCAACGACCATGCCGGGTCACTGTCGACGCACGGTCTGAACCTCATCACGAACCTTGCCGGCACGTGGACAGTCGTCGCCCTGGCCGTCGTCCTCGCGGCCGTCGAGTCCTGGCGGGCCTGGAGTCGCTGGATTGTCCCGTTCCTCGCCGTCGTGCTCGTCGGCGAAGGCCTTCTCACCGTCGCCGTCAAGGATCTCGCGCACCGCGTTCGGCCAGCCTTCAACCCGCTCGCGGCGACTCTCGGCCCCTCGTTCCCTAGCGGTCACTCGGCGACCGCGGCTGCGTTCTACGCGGCGGCTGCCCTTTTGATCGGGCGACGGAAGGGGCCGGCTGCTCGCTCGCTGCTCGCCGGCCTGGCGTCCGGGATCGCCGTCGCAGTCGCTGCAAGCCGAGTGCTGCTCGACGTCCACTGGGTTTCGGACGTCATCGCGGGCCTCGCACTTGGCTGGGCCTGGTTCGCCGTCTGCGGCATCGCATTCGGTGGGCGCCTGTTGCGGTTCGGCGTCGCCGTCGAGGCAGCAGCCCGCGCCGCGGACGTACCGGTGTCTCCTGCACCAGGGCAGCGAGCCCCCACCTAGGCGTAGGTAGGCCTAGTGGCTCGAGTCACGCCTTCGCCTCCGGCGGCTGAATGCAGCGATCTCGCGTGCACGATCGGCCGTCTCCTGCGCGTGGCGCGACACGAAGACGCACGCTGCTGCGATAGGTAGCTCGACGAACACCGCGAGACCGGCAGCCGTCGCCAACTCGTCGGGCGACGTCGCTGAGAGGACATCGAACCACGCATCTGTGACGAGCAACGTCGCCGCCACCGCGGCAACTCCCTGGAGCCATGTCGCTCGCTTTGCTGCCCCGACCGCCGTTGCGAGCAGCGCGGCAGCCAGCACGACGTCGAAGCCGGCCCAGGCCACGTCGTAGTGATGGGTGCCGTGCTGTGCCGGCAACGTAAGTGCGAGCACGACCGTCCAAGGCACGAGCCCGACGCCGAGGAGGATGAAGACCGGCGCTACCCAGCGGGGCGGTGCCTGTTCGGCAGCGACCGGGGCCTCTGGCGAGCCGACGGCGAGCGGGCCGGCGCCGGCCCGCTCGCCCATTTCAGATCCTGCGATAGCGCGCGTCGGCCAGCGAGTACACGCCGAAGGCGATCAGGCCTGCCGCGACGACGCCGAGCAGCACGTGCCCGTAGGACTGGTGGGCGAGCTTCGCGAGCGCCCCGTCGAGGCCGATCGCCGTCTTCGCCCTGAAGTCGACCGCGGCCTTGATCAGGAACACTCCGATCAGCCCGAACACGACCATCCGCGCGAGATATCCGAGGATGCCGATCCGCTCGAACCAGCGACGGCCGCTCGGGCTCATCTGCTCGGTCTTCGAGTCGTCGAGGAAGTC
>JBBQPW010000140.1:0-6402 GCA_038216845.1 Gaiellales bacterium
GACGTCCCGGCCGGCGAAACGTGCAACGAGCTCGAACGACGACCCGACCCCGATCAGTCCCTCACCCACCCGGAGAGCCTCGCTCACGCTTGGATCCCAGACCCGGGCGTTCGAGAAATCGGCCATGTAGGCAAACGCTGCTTCCGGGGAGAGCCGGGACTCGATCGTCGTCACATATCGCGCCATCAGCGTTCCACCTCCCCGGCTCTATCAGACTCAGGTCTATCAAACCCCTCTCTATCCGAGGGTGAGATAGTCACGCGATGAAGCCCGAGCGGATGAACGCCTTTACCGATGGGGTGATCGCGATCCTGATCACGATCCTCGTCCTCGAGCTGCGCCCGCCCGCGGGGCATCACCTCGCCGACATCCTCGACGAGAAGGGCCAGCTCCTCGCCTACGTCCTGAGCTTCGTCTTTGTCGCGATCTACTGGGTCAACCACCACCATCTGATGCAGGTCGTGCACCGGATCGACGGACGGACGCTGTGGGCGAACATCCACCTCCTCTTCTGGCTCTCGCTGACGCCGATCGCAACTGCCTGGCTCGGCGATTCGGGAGTGGAACCCGGGCCCGTCGCCGCGTACGCGATCGTGCTGCTCGGCTGTGCGATCGCGTACACGCTTCTGACGCTGTCGCTGCTGGCCCTGCACGAGTCGGGCTCGCAGCTCGCACAGGCGATCGGCAGCGACCGAAAGGGCAAGATCTCACTTGCTGCCTATCTCGTCGCTCTGACGTTCTCGTTCCTCGTACCGTGGATCTCGGTCGCGCTCTTCGTCGCTGTCGCGATCATCTGGTTCGTCCCCGACCGGAGGGTCGAGCGGGTCATCGTCGACAAGCCGTAGTGCCCGCGCGACAGTTGTGCCTACTCGGTGAGGCCTTTCTCGAGCAGCTCGGCGAGGGCGCTCTCGGTCTTGCCGAGCTCGAGCCCCATCCCGCGTAGCACTTCGGCCGATTTCGTGAACTGGACCTGGTCGTACTGGACGATCTCGACCCGGTTGCCGTCCGGGTCGAGGAAGTCGAGGCGGCGGCCGGCGAGGATTTCGGCCCCCGTAGCGACGAGCGCGTGTCGGGTCGCGTCCTTGTCGTCGACGACGAGCCCGAAGTGCCGGGTCCCGTCCGGCCGTCCCGTGCGGCCCTGCATCAGGGCGAGGAACTGATCGCCGATGTCGACGAACGCCGCGTCGGCAGACCTGCTGCGCAGGCGTAGTTCGAAGAGGCGTCCGTAGAAGTCGAGCGAGCGTTCGAGATCCTCGACCTCGAGAGCGACGTGGTTGATGCCGACGAGGCGTGGGGTCATATTCGGCGACCTCCTCAGGGAAAGACAGAGCACAAGCTGCTGGAGCAGTCTAGGGTCGGACCAGGGTGATGCCGGATAGTCACTGAGACGCCGTCCCGGCAACCTGATGACCATGGAACACACAGCAGACATCCCAAGCAGCAAGCGCCTCGAGCGCCCCTCCTCCGGCCGCATGATCGCGGGCGTCAGCGCGGGACTCGGGCGGTACTTCAACCTGAGCCCGGCCGTCTACCGGCTCGGTTTCATCGTCCTCACGCTACTCGGCGGCGCGGGGATCCTGGTCTACCTCGCCGCGGTGCTCGTCATCCCGGTCGAGGGCAAGGAACACTCGATCGTGGCCGAGGCGCTCGCTGAGCGCCGTGAGAAGCCCTGGCCGCTGCTCGGCATCGGCCTCGTCGGAGCGGCGCTCGCCGTCCTCCTCACCCGTGCAACCCTCTGGCCGGTCGCAGGAGGCGGCTGGTTCCTGATCCTGATCGTCGGTCTCGGCGTCCTGTGGGCGAGCCGCGGGGCATCCCGCGGTCGCGTCCTCGTCCGCGCCTTGATCGGAACCTTCGTCGCCCTCCTGATCGCGACCATCGCGGCCATAGCCATCGCGATCTCGTGGTTCGACGTTGGCCTCTCCAATGGTGTCGGCGACCGCGTCTACGCGCCGGGAGCCGTTTCCGCTCTGGAGTCCAACTACCACCTCGGGGTCGGTCAACTCCACCTCGACCTGACCAACGTCGGAGCGATCTCGCAGGACAGGGTCGTCCACGTCAAGGTCGACATCGGCCACGTGCGCATCAGTCTCCCGCAGGGGCTGGGTGTGATCGTGAACGCCCACGCCAAGGTCGGCAACCTCGACGTGCTCAGCGCTCACGACGAGGGGCGCAACGCGAGTGTCACCGCGGGCGCCGCCGGGAAGCTCACGATCGACGCGTCAGTCGGAGCAGGCGACATCCAGGTCGAGCGCTCCTTCCGGTGAGCAGCGTGTCGGCGCTTCGCTTCGAGCCGCGCAAGAACGATCGAATCGTCGCCGGCGTCTGTGGCGGTCTCGCCGCGACGCTCGGCGTCGATGCGACGCTCGTTCGGCTCGTGTTCGCCCTGCTTGCTCTCGCGGGCGGCGCCGGCATCCTGCTCTACGTTGCGCTCGGTGTCTACGCGAGGGGCCGCGTCCGCCTCCGTGCGCCGCTCGTCGCCGGCGCAGCTGCGCTGCTGCTGCTCGCACTCGGCTTCTCCTACACCGCTGTCTTCGGCTTCGCGCTGATCGTGGCGGGGCTCGTGACGATCCTCGTGCGCGGTGGCTCGATTCGCCCCGGTGGCTCCCTGCCGGTGATCGGGATTGCACTCCTGGCGGGCGGTGCGGTGATTTTTCTCGGCAGGCACAGCGCGTCTCCTGCTCTCGTCGCGCCGGGGGCGTTGATCGGCGCGCTGACCCTCGTCGTCGGACCGTGGATCTGGCAGCTCGTCGCCGAGCGCACCGAGCGCATTCGCCTCGAGGAGCGCGCCGAGATCGCCGCACGTATCCACGACTCCGTGCTGCAGACCTTGGCGCTCGTGCAGCGCCACGCCCATGATCCCGCGCGCGTTGCGGCGGTCGCGCGCCGTCAGGAGCGCGAGTTGCGCCGGTGGCTGTATGGCGGCGGTTTCGGCAGTGCGACCACCCTGTCCGACGCGCTGGCCGAGGCGGCCGCCGACGTCGAGGAGTTGCATGGCGTGCGCGTCGAGCTTGCGAACGCCGGCGACGCGCCGCTCGACGATACGGGCGCGCAGCAGCTCGTGCTCGCCGCGCGCGAGGCGATGACGAACGCCGCCAAGTTCTCCGGCGCCAACGAGATCTCGGTCTATACAGAAGCGACCGACAACTCCATCTCCGTCTTCGTCCGCGATCGTGGCGTCGGCTTCGAGCGTGACGCCGTGCCGGCCGATCGTCGCGGCCTCACCGAGTCGATCGAGGCACGGATGCTCCGCGCCGGCGGGACGGCGAACGTCGTGGCCGTTTCGGGCGAGGGCGTCGAGGTCGAGCTCAAGCTCAACCTCAGTCTGTTGCGGAGGCCCTCGTGAAGCGGCGCATCGTTCTCGTCGACGACCACGTGCTCTTTCGCGCGGGCGTGCGCGGCGAGCTCGGCGATGTCGTCGACATCGTCGGCGAGGCCGGCAGCGTCGCCGAGGCGGTGCCGCTGATCCTCGAGCTCGACCCCGAGGTCGTGCTGCTCGACGTGCATCTGCCTGACGGCGGTGGCGAAGGCGTGATCGCGGGGGTCGCGCAGGACCGCCCCGGCGTGAAGTTCCTCGCGCTCTCCGTCTCGGACGCAGCCGAGGACGTGATCGGCGTCATCCGCGCCGGTGCGCGCGGCTACGTGACGAAAACGATCTCGAGTGACGAGCTCACCGACGCGGTCGAGCGCGTGGCGCTCGGCGACGCGGTGTTCTCCCCACGCCTTGCGGGCTTCGTGCTCGACGCGTTCCGCGAGGGCGCGCGCGTCGGCGACGACGCCGACCTGGAGAGCCTCACGCCACGCGAGCGCGAGGTGCTGCAGTTGATCGCGCGTGGCTACCGCTACAAGGAGATCGCCGCGCGCCTGCATCTCTCTGTGAAAACCGTCGAGGCGCACGTCTCGAGCGTCCTGCGGAAGCTCCAGCTCTCCTCGAGGCACGAGCTGACCCGCTGGGCGCACGAGCGTCGCCTGATTTAGAGGCTTCTCTCCGACAGCCGGGCATTTCGCCCAGCAGGAAGTACCCGGTGAAGACTGGCGGTGGATCTCGGCCGCCACCTCGTCTACGGAACTGCGCTGGCGGCGAGCTGCCGGGTGCTCGACCGGCGTCCGAAATAGGGTCTTCTTCCGACCTTGGTCCACGTGTTCGGATGTGCTGACAGGCGGGTCGGTGCTTGACGGGACCGGGTTCGTCTCGTAGCGTCGCCGTGTGCCGTTTGGTGTCGTGTGTGTGTCGGGGCCTGATGGGGCCTTGATGCGGGAGGTCGCCCTTGGTGCCTCCGAACGGCTTGGGTTCGTCCTGGTGGATGAGGGGATCGTTATGCGGGCGGCTCTAGAGGCCGGTGTGTCGCCGGATGTGGTGGCCGACGCGGAGAAGCGCCGCTCGTTCGTCGAGCGCGCAATCGCCGTGATCGCCTTGAGCAATCAATCGCTCGCCCTCGCCAAGGTCGGTGTCGGCGGGTTCGTCTCGCCGGACTCGCTGGTGGGCGATGCGTCCCTGGCGGGTAATGAGCTGGGCGACTTGATCCGCACGGCGATCGAGGAGACGGCTGTCCGCGGCCGGGTCGTGATCGTCGCGCATGCGGCCTCGCACGCCTGGCCTCCAAGCCGGACGTGTTGCGGGTGCTCGTCACCGCATCCACGGCTGTTCGCAGATCAAGAATTGCTGCCGAGGGCAACCTCGGCGAGAAGGAGGCCGCCCGCGCGGTCGACACCTCGGATGCAGGGAGGGCCGACTACCTGAAGCGTTATTACGGTACGCGGAGCGAGCTGCCGACCCAGTACGACCTCGTCATCAACACCGACCGAGTTTCAGCCGATCAGGCCATCTCGCTCATCACGCTCGCAGCGACACCCGCTGCATAGCTCACTCGACCCTTCATCAATATTCCCCGCGTCCCGAGCCTGACGCCAGCTGAGCGCTACATCGGGACGATCCCTTGCATCGATCATCTAGCGGTCGGAAGGCGCGGTGAGCGCTTCGCCAGCACGTTGGCCGTTGCGGCCAAACGCTCGTCTGCCAGCCGCTGCGCCTCCGAGGCGGCACGCGGATGCCCGGTCACGGCCTCGAGGAAGTCGCCCTTCTCGAGTGCGTACAGCGTTGTCGGCTCGAGGGTGGTGCAGGTCGCGTTCCGGGGTTCTTCGCGCAGCAACGCGATCTCGCCGAAGACGTCCCCGCGGCCGAGCGTGGCGACGACGACACCGTCCTGGGCAACCTGGACACGTCCCGAAGCAATGGCGTAGAAACGATCCCCGAGGTCGCCTTGCCTGACCACGATCGCATCCGCGTGGACGTCGAGTCGGATGAGTCTTCGCGCAACACCCTCCATGGTCGCGGGCGCGAGGGGGCCGAACATCTGCAGCCCTCGCAGCAGCGCGATCTCGACCACCGGGACGTTCCCATGCCGGTCGATGTCGAGGTACGCCCGTCCGGCGACTCCGATTGCGAGCGGGAGCAGGCACCCGATACCAATGAGCGCAAGACGCGGGCCGCCGAGCCAAACAAGCCCTGACACTCCGAGCGAGCCCACCGCAAGGCCGGCCATCCCAAGTCCCTCGAGCATGCCGAACACCCGAGCGAGAGCTTCACTCGGAGCGACGCGCTGCAGAAGCGTCCGGGAGGCAACGTCGAGAACGACTCTGCTCGCTCCGGCGACGCCGAGCAGGAGCAGGGCAGCACCGGTGCTCGGAAACGCCGCGAGCAACAGGAAGGCCAGAACGTAGAAACCGACGCCCACGAGCATCGTCGGCAGGAGTCGACGCCGGCCGACGAGCCCGACGGTGAGCGCAATGCCGAGGGCGGCTCCGGCTCCGAACGCGGCGTTGAGGTAGCCGGCCCACGATGGGCCCTTGCCCAACTCGCCGATTGCAAGCGTCGGGTAGAGCACGTCGAGAGCCCCCAGCACGACGAAGTCCGCGCAGAGCACGAGAATAAGAAGTCGAGCAGGGCGCTCTGTGCGCAGCAGTCGCGCACCCCCGCGCAGGGAGTCCGTGAACCCTTCGCGAGTCTCGGGCTCCCCGGCAGGCGGTGGGCCGGGGAAGCGGCAGCACCAGCAGCGCGCTGACGCCGACCGTCGCGGCCATGACGACGAACACCGTGCCCGGGCCGCTGATCCCGAGAAGAGCACCCGTGACTGCGGGCGCGATGAGCAGGCTGACGCTCTCGACCCAGCTCGACACGACGTTGACCGCGACGAGCTCCTCAGCTGTACGCGCGAGTGTGGGCGTGAACGCCGACATCGTGGGTCGCGTTATGGTGATGGCGGTCGAGGCGATCACCGCGACTGCGTACGCGACGTACGGCGAGGCGTGCGACAGCAGCGCGACTCCGGTCAGACCCATCCCGCCCGCCTGCGCGGCGTAGCCGTAGAAGAGGACACGTCCGGGTCGGGAGCGGTCGCCAAGGGC
>JBBQPW010000141.1:0-6384 GCA_038216845.1 Gaiellales bacterium
GTAGCCCACCTCAACGTCCTCAGCCTGCGCGACGGCGTGTACGTCGATCCGGAGGACTGGTCATCGCACCGCACTCGTTATCTCCCGTCCATCCCCGCCGGCGGGTCGCAGACCATCACCTGGACACTGGAGGCTGTCAACACCGGCACCTTCGGGGTCTATGTGGCCGTTCTCCCGCAGAGTGGGCCGCCCAGGCCGCCGACGACGGGGCCGACGATCCGCGTGGCAGTCGCCCAGCGGAAAACGCTCGATTCCGGAGGAATCGTCCCACTTGTCCTCGGCATCCCGGCCGCGCTCGGGCTCCTGTGGTCCGCCGTTCGGCTCGGCCGCTCGAGCTCGAGAGGGCGTCGAGCCCGTTACACGACCTCTGCGTGAATCCGTTGCTTCGCCTCCCGTAGAGGTCCGCCGCCGCGATCGGCGCGGACCGCGAGGATCTCCGCCAGGATCGACAGTGCTGTCTCCTGCTGCGTGTCGGCGCCGAGGTCCAGTCCGCACGGGCCGCTGATCCGTCCTAGTTGCTCCTCCGCGACACCGGCTTCCAGTAGGCGTCCGCGGCGGCGCTCCTGGTTGCGGCGTGACCCGAGCGCGCCGATGTAGAACGCCTCGGTCGCGAGCGCCCCGATCAATGCGGGCTCGTCGAACTTGTCGTCGTGTGTGAGGACGACGATCGCGGTCTGGTGGTCGGGTTCGATCTCGTCGAGCGCCTCCTGCGGCCATTTGGCGATCAGCCGGTCCGCTGACGGGATCCGCTCCGGCGTGAGGAATGCAGCGCGCGCGTCGGCGACGATCGCCGTCCAGCCGAGCAGCTTCACGGCTTGACACAGAGCCTCCGCGGTATCGACTGCGCCGTAGACAAAGACCCGCGGGGGCGGGCCGTACCACTCGGTGAACACCTTCCCGCCCTCCACGTCGAGCAGGCGGTTCCGACCACGACGCACGAGCTCCGGGAACTGGTCGGTCGCCTCGGCGGGGACCCCATTGCCGACGCGCTCGCCCGACTCCAGCACGAGAACCTTCGCGCCGACGCCGTCACCCTCGACGACCGTGAATAGGACGCCTCGTGCCTGTGACGCGCGCAACTTCGCGAGTCGCGCGACGAGACTCACTCGACGGCCTCGACGAAGACGTCGATCTCGCCACCGCACGGGAGCCCTACCGACCACGCGAGATCGTCCGAGATCCCGTACGTGAGCAGCTTCGGCTCGCCGGTCGCAAGGACTTCTTTCGCGTTCTCGTACACGTCGCTCTCGACACAGCCACCCGAGACGGAGCCGCACATCTTCCCCGACTCCGATACCGCCAGGCTCGTCCCCACGGGACGTGGCGCCGACCGACGTGTGGCAACGACCGTTGCGACGACGACCTTCTCACCCGCCTCGCGCCAGCGCTCGACCTCCTCGACGATCTCCTTCATGCCGCATGCCTCCTTTCGATGCCGGCGAGCATCGTCGCCAGCTCCTCGAGACTTCTCAGATTGTGGCCCGGCAGAAACCGATCGACGAACGGCAGCGCAGCGCGCATGCCGCCGGCGAGCGGCTGGTACTCGGGGTTGCCCTTCAGCGGATTGACCCAGACGACCGCGTAGGCGGCTCGCGCCAGCCTCGCCATCTCGCGACCAACGAGCTCCGGATCCTGGCGCTCCCAGCCGTCCGAGACGACGACGACGATCGCGCCGCGCGACAGCGCGCGGCGACCGTAGAGGTCGTTGAACTCCTTCAGCGACGAGCCGATCCGCGTGCCGCTGCCCCAGTCGGTGACCGCTTCCGTGCAGCGTTCGAGCGCCGCGGCCGGGTCCCGTGTGGTGAGCTCCGGCGTCAGGCGCGAGAGCCGTGTCCCGAACGCGAACGCCTCGACGCCAGGGCCCGAGCCGACAGTCGCATGAAGAAAGAGGATCAGCGCTCGTGCGTACGCGTCCATCGAGCCGGAGACGTCGCAGAGGACGACGAGCTTGCGCGGCACCTCTTTGCGAGCCCGCAACGGACGATCGACAGGGTCGCCGCCGGTGCGCAACGAGTGGCGGATCAGCCGACGAATGTCGAGCCGGTCGCCGCGCGCATTCGGCGTTCGGCGGCGCGAGGCACGCCGCGGGCGTCGCTCCGCGAGCGCTGCCATCAGTCGCCTCACCCGCTGGAACTCGTCGGCCGTCATGTCGGCGAAGTCCTTCTCCCGCAACAGCTCGTGGGCGGACTCGCCGAGCTCGAGTGGGTCGCCCGCACCGTCGTCCTCCGCGTCGGGATCCGCCCGGTCGACGAGCAACTCTGTCGCGCGCCGTACGGCTTGCGAGTCGTCCGCCACCCGCTGGGGCGGCAGGACCGGGGAACGCAGGAACCAGGCCATGAACGCGCGATCGAACAGCGCAAGCTCGTCCTGCCGCGACACGAGCGTCTGCCGGAGCGAGAAGTAGACATCCTCCTGGCGCGAGAGGTCGACGCTGTCCAGTGCGCGCAACGCATCGGTCAGGCGACCTGGCCCGACCTCGATCCCGACCTCGCGCAGGACGCGGCCGAAGGTGACGACATGCCGTAGGAGCGCGTCGCCGGCCACGACTACCTCGCCGCCGCGCGGGCCTTGTCGACGAGGTCCTGCAGCGTCTCGTCGCGCACGGCCTCGATGTCCTCGCGGTACTTCAGCACCGAGCCGAGCGTCTGCTGCACGACCTCGGCGTCGATCTCCTGCCGACCGAGGGCGTTCAGGGCCATCGTCCAGTCGATCGTCTCGGCGACGCCGGGTGGCTTCGCGAGATCCAGCCCGCGTAGCTCGCGGACGAACGCGGCGGCCTCGATCGCCAGCCGATCGGCCGCTTCGGGCACGCGCACCTTGACGATCTCGATCTCCCGCTCGATCGACGGGTGCCCGATCCAGTGGAACAGGGCTCGGCGTTTCAATGCGTCGTGCAGCTCGCGCGTGCGGTTCGAGGTGAGGATGACGGCGGGCCGTCGTCGAGCGCGAATGGTCCCAAGCTCGGGGATCGTGATCTGGAAGTCTGAGAGCACCTCCAGAAGGAATGCCTCGAACTCCTCGTCCGCGCGGTCGATCTCGTCGATCAGCAGGACGACCGGCTCCTCGGTGTCGATCGCCTCGAGCAGCGGTCGGCGGATGAGGTACGCCGGCCCGAACAGCTCGTCCTCCGACACGGTCCCCTCCTGCGCCGCGCGGATGTGGAGCAGCTGGCGAGGGTAGTTCCACTCGTAGACAGCGTGGGCGACGTCGAGACCTTCGTAGCACTGGAGCCGGATCAGTCGTGCGCCCATCGCGGTTGCGAGGGACTTGGCAGCCTCCGTCTTGCCGACCCCCGCCTCGCCTTCGAGGAGCAGCGGCTTCTCCAGGGCGAGCGCCAGGAACAGAGCTGTCGACAGCCCGCGGTCGGGAAGGTAGTCGACGGCGCGGAGCGCCGCGTCGAGCTCGTCGATGGTGCGGAAAGCGCTCATGGAACCAGGGTAGTCGACACCTGCGCGGCGCCGCCGGCCGCCACTCCGCGTGCCAGGAGCGCGAGAAGCTCGGTGCGCGATCTCGTCGGAGACCAGCCGTGCGCGACACGCAGATGGCGGTAGGTGCGGTCGGCGGCGTTGACGAGCAGCGTCGCAGTCTCGGCCACCGGGACGTCGCGGATCGAGCCGTCGCGTATCCCCTCGACGAGTAGCCGCTCGAGCCCGTCGACATATCCCGGTCGCGATCGGACGCGCCGGTCGCGCTCGTGGAACAGGCGTGTGTCGGCCTCGTCATCCAGCCCACGAAGGAACGGGAGATGTCGCTCGGTCACGTCGCAGATCGCGCGCAGCGCGCGGTGGAGGCGTTCGAGCGCTGTGCCCTCTCCGGAGAGTGTGGGCAGGAGCATCTCGCGGAAGTCGCACTCGTAGTCTCTCGCCAGCAAGGCGAAGATCTCGTCGCGGCCGAGCCCGCGCCGATGAAGTGTCATCCGGGAGAGTCCCGCCTCCTCGGCAATGCGCGCGAGTGTCGCACCCTGCCAGCCGTGTGACTCAATCGCGCGTCGGGCGGCGGCCGTGACCCGCGTGGTGACATCGTCGACCACAAGAGTCGCTGGCGTTCTAGTTGCCGTTGCCACCGTGTTACGTGTATGTAACACTCGCCCGGTCATGGAGTAAAGCATCATCGAGCAAAGGAGCCGGGCGTGCCCGTCATCGAGGTCAAGCTCTACGACCGTCGTGTCACAGAGGAGTCCGTGCCGAAGATCATCACCGCGCTCACCGACGCGCTTGCCGAGTCGAGTGGCGCCGCGAAGGAGCACATCCACGTGATCGTCGAAGGCGTATCGCCGAAGAACTGGGGCATCGCTGGAGTGCAACAATCCTGATCACCGATAATCGATTTCGTCGGCCGCCGTCTCCCGTTTAGGATTGGCTTGCTCCATCACTGACCCTCGAGGAAGGTTCAATGAGTTCTCGTGCCACAGAGGTATTGCTCCCGTCGTCGGCCGCCGAGGCGGCAGCGCTCTACGGTGACGGCGCCGACGTCACGGTGATCGCGGGCGGCACGATCGTGATGCCGTCGCTCGCGGGTGGACGCTTGCAGCCGCGCAAGGCGCTCGTGCTCACGCGCGCCGGTCTTGCGGGCGTCACGCGCAACGGCAGTACGACGACGATCGGCGCGACGACGCCCGTTCAGGAGCTCGTCGGTCTGGCGGATCCGCTCGGTCGGTGCGCCGCGAATGTCGCGGATGGCGAAATCCGCGCCCGGGGCACTGTCGGGGGCAACCTCCTGGCTGGGCACGGCGCCGACGCGCCCCGCGGCGATCTCCAGGGTGCCTTGCTCGCGCTCGACGCCACCACGCGCTCCACGGGCGCGGACGGCGAAGTGACGGCGCCGCTGGAGCAGTTCCTGGGAGCGGGCAACCGCCTGTTGCTCGACGTCTCGTTCGAGGAGCCCTCAGCCGGAGCATTCGCCGCGATCGACTACCCGCACACCCATGCGTACACCGTTCTCGCCGTGTCCGGTTGCCGGGCGAAGAATGGGACGATCAGGCTCGCGGCGACCGGGCTCGCAGGGCCTGGCGCTCGTCTCCGCTCGGCCGAGGTGCTGGCGGGCGATCCGGTCGCAGCGGGCATGGCGGCGCTCGACGACGTCGCGTTCGCGAACGATGCCGTCGCGTCCAGCTGGTATCGGACGAAGACGTTGCCGGTGCTCGTTCGCCGCGTTCTCGTCGAGCTCGAGGAGTCGTCGTGAACCTCTCGGTCAACGGCATCGCACATGACGTCGAGAGCGCTCCGCTCACCTCTTTGCTCGACGTGCTGCGTGAGGAGCTCGGGATCACGAGCCCGAAGGCCGGCTGCGAGCAGGGCGGCTGCGGAGCCTGCACCGTCCTCGTCGACGGTCAGCCGCAGCGGTCGTGCCTCATCCCGCTCGTCACGATCGAAGGCACGAAGATCACGACAGTCGAAGGGCTGGGGACGCCGAACGATCTCGCCCCCGTCCAGCAGGCCTTCACCCACCACTACGCGGCGCAGTGCGGCTTCTGCACGTCGGGGATGATGCTCGCCGCTTACGCCTACGTGGAGAATGGCGGCACCGAGGATCGCGAAGCGATCCAGGGCGCGCTCGGCGGGCACGTGTGCCGCTGCACTGGGTACGTGAAGATCATCGACGCGGTCGCAGCCGTCGCTCGCGGAGACGCGTTCGATGCGACCTTGACTGCAGCCGGGGCCCACATGACGAACCTGGGAGGCGTGCAATGAAAGCCGTTGGTGCCCGCGTCCCTCGGTACGACGGCGTCGCGCATGCGACCGGTCGCACCCAGTTCGTCGACGACGTCCGCGTTTCCGGCACGCTCTGGGTGAAAGCGCTTCGCTCGCCGTCCCATCACGCCGACATCACGAGGCTCGACGTGTCGCCGGCCACCGCGATGAAAGGCGTGCGCGCGGTGGTCACGGCCGACGACGTGCCGCTCCTCGAACACGGTCACCTCTCGGCTCTCGGCATCCCGGCCGACGAGCCGCTCCTCGCGAAGCACGAGGTGCGCTACAAAGGCCAGCCGATCGCGGTCGTGGCCGCGGACGACGAGGAGACCGCGCAAGCCGCGGTCGACGCCATCGGGCTGGATCTGGTCGACAAGCCAGCGCTGTTCGACATCCGCAAGGCATTCGACACGGATGCCCCGCAGATCCACCAATGGGGCAACTGGTACCCGCACTTCGAGAACGAGATGGATCGTCGCCAGATTCGCAAAGGGAACATCGAGGAGGCGTTCGACAAGGCGGACGTAGTTGTCCAGGGCGTGTACCGGCCCGCCGCGATCGAGCACGTCCCGCTCGAGACGCAGGTGTGTCTCGTCGTGCCGGAGGCAAACGGCCGCCTGACGATCTACTCCTGCACCCAAGCGCTGTACTTCTCGATGGGGGTCGTCGCAGCACACCTGCAGCTGCCGCTCAA
>JBBQPW010000142.1:0-6298 GCA_038216845.1 Gaiellales bacterium
CGACGACGACGATCGCGCAGGTCAGCGTCGCCGTCGGCACGAGCCCCGCCGTCGAGAAGTGGTACCCGGTGCCGAACGCGAAGGCGTAGACGATCGCCGCGACGAGAATCAGCGACGAGACGATCCGTCCCGCACCGGGCCGCCGCTCGCGCGGCGCGTACAGGCCGACCTGCCAAAACAGAATGAGGGTGATCGGGGCGAGGAAGCGCAGCCAGTGGCGCGGCCCCTCCCAGAGCAGGCTCCAGTAGATCGAGCTGTTGCCGTGGATCAGCTCTCGCAGGACAAGCGCTACGAACAAGCCGAGAGCGAGGGCGAGCACGTCGAGAGCCGCGAGGGCCACGACCGAGAGAAGACGGCGGATGAGCGCGACGTACGGCCGCCGCGAGAGCAGGTAGAGCCCGGAACGGCGGACATCCGAGCGCGACGGTGAGCTCGCCGATCCAGTCTCGACAGACACAGGGTGATGTTATGCCGCAGGTGGCAAAAGCCTCCAACCGCCCAAGAGCGATGCGTCGCGCGGCAAAGACCGTTCGCCTACGGACCAGCGCGCTGTTCCAGGGCACCCGCGTCGAGGATACGGGTGGTGCCGCGATGTAACTCGACCAACCCGCGCTTCTCCTCGGCGCGTAGGACGCGGTTGACGGTCGCTCGGGAGGTGGCTGCGAGGCCCGCGATCTCTGCCTGGGAGAGCGGGATCAACGTACCGGGCGCGCTCTTGCCGTAGAGCGTGGCGAGTTCTGCGAGACGACGCAATACGCGTGTCTCCGCTGATTGGAAGAGCGCCTCTGCATAGAGGTCGCTCGTGCGCCGGAGCCGTTGGGCGAGCAGGCGGACGAGCAGCTCGTTCACGGCGGGGTACTCATGCCGGAGCCGGTTGAAGTCGTCCCGCTGGATTGCGTAGGTGCCTCCCGCCTCAAGGGCGGCAACTGTCGTCGAGCGGCTCTGCTCCAGCTCCAGGAGAGCCAGTTCGCCAAAGGCATCGCCCGGCCCGTGCACCGAGACGGTCACCGTGTCACCGAGCTGGCTCTCCACCCGGGCGGCGAAGCGGCCACGCGCGATCAGATGCAGGCTGTCCGCCGGGTCGCCACGGTGGAAGACGACCTCGCCACGGGCGAAACGGCGGCGTCTCGCGACCGCCAGTAGCCGGCGTCCCTCCCCCGCCGGCAGATCCCGGAACAGCTCACCACCGAGCAACGGACACCTCTTGCATCAAGGAGGAGTGTGACGGGCGCGACACACCCTGTGTCAAGCGCGCACACATGAAGAAGAACCCGGAGCGGGCGGCCGTCTATCGGTCATGCACGAGCGGAACACACTCAAGCCCAGAGGAGGCAGGGAGATGAAGGGTACGACGTTCAGGATCAAGGTCTGGTTCACATTCGCCATCGCGACCGCCTCGCTCGTTCTCGCCTCGAGCGCCTCGGCGAAGATGTACGCAGGAGACGCCGGTGGCTCGGCCGTCACACTGCTGGTGCCCGTCGCCAGCACCCCGAGCGGCTTCAACTGGACGGACGCGACAGTCGGCGCCGCCGTTGCGCTCGCCACTGTTCTAGCCGCGCTCGCCGTCGCCTACCTCGCCCGCAACCGCAACCGGCTCGCAGCGTCCCACTGAGGACGAGCACCGGACGGTCAGACGGGCCGCCCGCACCAACCCGGGACGCCGGCGCCATTGGACTCCGTCGGCGGCACCGGGTTGGTGCGCGTTCAGAGGCTCGAGATCTCCTCGAAGGCAACATCGGGCGCGGACTCGCGCACACGGCTCGCAAGCGCGTCGAGATCGGTCGGTTGCCGACGCCGTCCGAGCGCGCGCAGTGCCCAGCCGAGCGCGAGCCGTCGGCGCGTATCGGCCAGATCCGTGTCGTGGAAATGGACGTGCACGAGTTCTGCTTGCACGCCTCCGCGCGACAAGACCTCACGCACCAGCATCCCGAGCGAGTGCGTCGACGGCAGCTCGAGCAACCGCGACCCCGAGGGAAGCACGACCTGCGCAGGAGCGGCGAGGCCGAGTCGCGGTGCATCGGCGGAGAGATAGCCGGGCCGATACGCGGTAGCGGTGCAGTCGACGTAACCTAGGTCGGCGCAGGCCTGCGCCACGCCGAGATCCGAGTACCAGCCGCCGCCACAGAACAGCGTCGGCTCCAGGCCCTGCTCCCGTAGCCAGGCGGCCTCGCCTCGCACGCGATCGGCGGGATTCCCATCGCCGGTCGGCCGCGCGTGATCGGGCGCTGTCCAGTGCGTGTGATGGCCGAACGGGCCACGCTCCGACGCCTCACGCGCACGGGTGAGCCAGAGGCCGGCATCCTCACCCGCGTCAGGGTCGGGCGGGCGGATCAGCGCAGCGATGGCAAAGCCGCCGGGCCGCGCGTCCTGCAGTGCCGCGAAGCGTGCCCACACGCGATCGTCGAGCGGCCGCTCGACGTGACACGAGACGACCGCGTACCGTTTCGACGACGTCATGCGCCGCATCCTGACATCGTGGCCCGGCAGTCGGGTGGGCGGCGCGGCGGTGGTCGTCGCAGCCGCCGCCCTGCCGCGGCTCGCGGTGCTGGGCCACGAGCGCGGCCGGATTCTCACCTCGTTCGTCGAGAAGAGCGACACCTTCGCGCAGACGCTCGCCTCGAGCGGCACCTACGGCTTCATCCCCGGAGTCCCGTCGGCGTACACGCAGCCGCTCTACGGCTGGTTCCTCGCGGCGCTCTACTGGCCGCTGGAACGCCACTGGCTCGTCGTCGGTCTCGCGCAGACACTCGTCGCTGCTGCAACGGCGCTTGTCGTCCTCTACACGGGCCGCCGCTTCCTCTCCGCTCGGGCCGGCCTGATCGCCGCTCTGCTCTCGACGCTCCATCCGTACCTCGTCTGGCACGACGTGCACGTGAACCGGGAGATCCTCGACCAGCTCGTCGGCGCGGGGGTCTTCGTGTTGACGCTCATGGTCGCCGAGCGCGCCACGCCGTGGCTCGGAGCCGTGCTCGGCGTCGCGCTCGGCGTATCGTTGCTCGGTAACTCGCGGCTGACGGCACTGCCGCTCTTCCTCGCGGTGTACCTCCTCTGGAGTCGCGTGGGCCTCGGGACGGTCGTCGTTGTGCTCGCCGCCTGCGCCTTGACGGTCGCGCCGTGGGTGATCCGCAACAAGGTGCAGGTCGGCTGCTACGCGCTGACAACCGACGGGCGAGCGCTGTGGAAGGCCAACAACCTCAACACGTACTCGACGCTCGCGCGAGGCGGCTGGATCGACGACGTTCCCGCGTTGCCCGGAGCGCCGCGCCTGACGCCGGAGTTCGCGAGCGACATCTACAAGCAGACCAGGAAGAAGATCCGCCTCGACGAGTGCGCGCAGATGCGCCTGTACCAGCGCGCGACGATCCGTTTCTGGCGACACCACCCCGGCGAGAAGGCCAAGCTGATGGGCCAGGCGAGCCGCATGCTGTGGGACCCGCGGCCGACGAAGACCGAAACCGGGCCTTCCAGCGGTGGCCACTCGCGGCTCAGGACATGGGCCGAGACGACGTATGCGATCCCGCTGTTTGCGCTCGCACTGCTCGGGTTGGTGCTCGGCTCCCGTACGGTGGCCGTTCCTCGCCGCTTCCTCACGCTCGCGCTTGTGTTCCTCCTCTACGAGACGTTGGCGGCGATGCTCTTCGCCGGCGCCACGCGCTACCGAGTGCCGTGGGACTTCGTGCTCGCGCTGTTCGCAGGGGTAGCGGTCGATCTGTTGCTTCCGCTGCGCTCGAGCAGGTCCCGATAGAGCGCGTCGGTCCGGTCGGCACAGCGGGCGAGGGAGAACTCGGCGAGTGCGCGTTCGCGCGCTGCGCGACCCATTGCCGCCGCGTGCCCGGGATCCCGTGCGAGCGCGACGATTGCGGCGGCCAGCGCCCGCACATCCCCGGGCGGAACGAGCACGCCGGTGCGTCCGCCGGACACGATCTCCGGTAGGCCTCCGACCCCCGAGGCGATCACCGGCCGCCCACGCTCGGCAGCCTCGAGCGCCACCATGCCGAAGCCCTCGCCGTGCGATGGGACGACGACCGCCGTGGCGCGTTCCATCTCGGCAGCAACTCCTTCGACGCGACCGAGGAAGTGCACTGCGTCTCTCAGTCCGAGGTCGCCCGCGAGCGCCTCCAGCTCCCCCCGCAACGGACCGTCACCGGCGATGTCGAGGACCAAATCCGGCTCGTCGGGGAGAGCGACTGCGAAAGCGCGCAGAAGCGTGTCGATCCCTTTCACCGGGACGAGCCGACCGACGCAAAGCAGCCGCGAGCCGCTCGGGTGAGGTGCGGGCTCGGGTCCCGCGGCGATGCCGTAGTGGACGATCTCGAATGCGTGCTCGTCGAAGCCTTCCGTGTCGGCGAGGTACCGGGCGAGGCCGCGCGAGATCGCGATCTGCAGGTGCGCGAGTCGCGCCACACCACGATCGGCGACTGCGAAGGCACGCCGCTCGCGGAAGGAATTGAAGCCGTGCTTCGTGCTGATCCGAACTGGCACGCGTGCGAGAGCGCCCCCAACCAGACCGTGGAAGTCGGCGTGCACGAGATGCGTGTGCAGGATCTGGGGCTTCGTTTGGCGGACGACTCGCAGCAGGCGCGCGAACGCGCGCGGGTCGGCTGGATGCGGGAGTCGGATCTCTTCCACCGGAACACCGGTATCCGTGAGCCGCCGAGCGAACTCAGCGGCGCCGGGCTCGTTCTCGTGCAGGTGCGCGAAGCGAACATCCCACCCACGCTCGCGGAGATCGGGCAGCAGCGTGAGCAGATGCGCCTCCGAGCCCGAGATGCCCGAGACCTTCCCGACGTGCAGCACCATCTTGTTCACCGCGCGGCGAGCTCCACGATCTGCGCGGCCCACGACTCGACGGAGTGGTCGCGAAGCACGCTCGCGCGGAGCTCACGGCCGATCGTCGCACGGTCCAACCCCGCGAGTCCACGAATCCGCTCCGCCAGCGCGGCCGAGTCTTCGCGCGGAAAGCGGAGCTCCGCCGGCAGCAGCGAGTCGAAGATCGGGTTCGAGGCGAGCACCGGCATACACGTGGCGGCTGCCTCGTACACGACCTTGTCCGGCGCTCCGGCCAGCATGTTGTTCACGAGCGCGTCGGCGCCAGCGAGAAGCGCGGGCACGTCCTCGCGCGGTACCGGATCGCCGATCCGCACTCGTTGGCCGAGGCCGAGCTCCGCGACGAGGCGTGTGAGCTCGTCGCGGTGGCGCCGCTCCTCGTCCGTGAGCGACGGGCCATGGACTGAGAGCTGGACGTCCGGCACCTCGCCAACGGCCCGGATCACCGTCTCGAGTCCCTTCGACGGCGAGGTGCGGCCGAGCGCGAGCAGCCGCAGGCCGTCCGCCCTCGACCGCTCCACGCAGCTGAAGTCGCCGAGATCGATTCCGTGGCCGATCGGGGCGAGCTTGCGGGACGGAAGCGGGAAGGAGCGACGATCGACCGACACGACCGTCGTCGACAGGCGCTCCGCGAGCCGAAGCAGCCGGCTCGCACGCCAGTGCGTGAACCAGAGCAGCACCTTCGTCCCCAGCGGCCGCGCGAGCGGCGCGGCGAGCACCGCGTAGATCGGGCACATGTGCGCGAGCACGGCCGCGGGCTTCGGCCTACGCACCAGCTCAGCGGCGAGCGTGGTTTCGAAGCGCCCTCCCCGCCCGAGCTTCGTCGGGGACCGAAACAGCCGGACCCGGCAATTCTCCGGCAGCGCACCCTCGACCGCCGAATCGGCGAGGACGACCAGCTCGTCGACCCGCGACGCGAGCGCGCGCAGCTTCGGGACGGTCGCGCCGAGCACCGGGCTCGCCGGATCCACTTCCTGCGTGACGACGACCAGTCTCATCGGCACACATCGTCGACGAGGCCACGGATGCGGCGCGCGTAGTCCCCGGGCGTCGCGAGCCACGGCTGGATCGCCGTATGCGCCGCCGCCCCGAGTCGAGCCGCGAGGGCTTTGTCCTCGAGCACACCGACAAGCGCGCCGGCGAGTGCCGCTGCGTCTCCGGGCGTGACGAGAACGCCGGTCTCACCGTCGGTGACGAGATCGGGGATGCCACCGACGCGTGAGCCCACAACGCTGCGCCCGCGGCAGAACGCCTCGACGACGACCCGACCCAGCCCCTCGGAACGCGACGGCAGGACGAGCACGGTGGCGGCGTCAAGCGCGGCAGCGATCTCGCTAGTCGGCGCGCTGCGCGTCCACGTCACGGTCCGGGGGAACTCGCCGACGAGCGCATCGGCGACCGCGCTCAGCGAGCCGCTCCCGACGATCCGCAGACGGGCCGCCGGAACACGTTCGGCGACAGCGCGCCACGC
>JBBQPW010000143.1:0-6287 GCA_038216845.1 Gaiellales bacterium
TCCGACCTCGCCCGCCGACCAGTGGGCGATCGTCGAGGCGATGGCCGACGAGCTGACGACGTCGACTGCCCGGGACGTGGCGGCCGGGGCGCCGTCCGAGCTGGACGCGATCGCGGGTTCCATCGTCCGCGCGGGGAGACGCCATGGCGTGGCGACACCGACTCTCGATTCACTCCTCGCGCAGCTGGAGCGTGCATGAGGGCAATCGCGCTGATCGGTGCTCGCGCGGGCTCCGAGCGCGTTCCGGGCAAGAACATCCGCCGGCTTGCCGGCCATCCGTTGCTGGCCTACGCGATTGCGACCGCGCAGCAGGCGGGCGTCTTCGAGCGCGTGCTCGTCTCGACCGATTCGGAGCCGATCTCGGAGGTCGCGCGCTGGTACGGGGCGGACGTTCCGTTTCCGCGACCGCCTGAGTTCGCGACGTCCACGTCGCCCGACATCGAATGGATCTCCTACACGCTCGACAGGCTTCCGGAGAGCTATGAGGTGTTCGCGATCGTCCGCGCGACAAACCCGTTCCGCGGCCCAGACGTGATCCGCCGCGGCCTCGAGCAGCTCGTCGCCACACCGGAGGCCGACTCCGTCCGCGCCGTCGAGCTCGTGAAACAGCATCCGGGGAAGATGTGGGAGCTAGCCGCGGACGGTCGCACGATGTCGCCGCTCATCGATCAATCGCACCTCGACGTCGCCTGGCACGCGGGCCAGTACCAGGCGCTGCCGCCCGTCTACGCGCAGAACAGCGCTCTCGAGATCGCGTGGACGCGGGTCGTCACGGAGACCGGCACGCGCGAGGGTCGGGTGCTCGCACCGTTTCTCACCCTGGGCTACGAGGGATTCAATGTCGACGACGAAGATGACTGGGCGCGGGCGGAAGCGCTCGTTGCGAGCGCCGTCGCGACGCTGCCCACTGTCGACCGCGACCCGTATCCTCCTGCGCCATGAAGGTCGCCAGCCTCGAAACGCTGTATTGCGACGCCGGCTGGCGGCCCTGGATCTTCCTCAAGGCGACCACCGACGACGGCCTGGTCGGCTGGGCGGAGATCACCGACTCGCACGGCTCGCCGCGCGGACTCGCCGGGATCGTGGAGGATCTCGCGCCGCTCGTCGTCGGCCGCGACCCGCGCGCTGTCGAGCGCATCTACTGGGATCTGTACCGCCACACGCGGCAGAGCCCTGGCTCGGTCATCGCGAAGGCGCTCGCGGGAATCGAGAACGCGTTGCTCGACATCAAGGCCAAGGCGCTTGGCGTCCCGGTGTACGAGCTCTTCGGCGGGCCGACGCGCGATTCGGTTCCGCTCTACTGGTCGCACTGCGGCACGACGCGCGCCCGCGCGTGGGAGGTGACCGGCACGCGGAAGCTCGCGACGTATGCCGATGTCACCGAGCTCGGACGCGAGGTCGTCGAGGCCGGCTACGGCTCGTTCAAGACGAACATCGTGGTGCCGGGCGACGAGCCGCAGGTGCTCATGCCGGGGTTCGGGACCGGTGGCGGCACCGCAAGGGCGCGCGAGATCGCCGGCTATCTCGTCCGGCTGCTGGAAGCCTTCGCACAGGGGACGCTCGGTGCTGCGCAGCCCGTCGTCGACCTCAACTTCAACCTCGAGCCGGAGGGAGTTCTGCGAGTCGCCCATGCGCTCGAAGGTCTCGACCTGGCGTGGCTCGAGGTCGACCTCTTCGACCCGGCCGCACTTGCGCACGTCCGCCAGAGCACGCGCATCCCGATCTGCTCCGGCGAGAACCTGTACGGGGCACGTGCCTTTCGTCCGTTCTTCGAGGCGGTCGCGATGGACGTCGCCTCGGTGGACGTGATCTGGAACGGCTTCCACCAGGCGAAGAAGATCGCGGACCTCGCCGAGACATTCGAGGTCACCTGCGCTCCGCACAACTACTACAGCCATCTGGCGACATTCATCTCCGCCCAGTGGTGTGCGGCGATCCCGAACGCGCGCATCCTCGAGATCGACGTCGACGACGTGCCCTGGAAGGACGAGCTCGTGACTGCCTTGCCTACGATCGCTGGCGGCGAGCTCACGATCCCGACTGCCCCCGGCTGGGGCGCCGATGTGAACGAGGACATTCTGCGGCAGCACCCCTGGCCGAGCTAGCCCGAGGGTGGGGCGGGACTAGCTCGCTCTCCGAGCAGGGCGCCGATCGCGAAGAGCACGAACGCTGGAGCAACCGGGAGCATGAAGTGGCGGTCGGCCAGCAGGCCGAGGCCGTTGAAGACGACCACGACGAGGGCTGCGAGCGCGATTGCGAGCAATGCCGCTGCCCCGCGCGGTCGGCGGATCGCGAGTGCGATTACACCGACCGCGAGCCACAGCACGGCGGGTGGATAGCGGTGCGACACCTGGTTCAGACGTGTCCCGAGCCCGTGGTTCCCAACCCGTGTCGGGAAAGAATGCATGAGTCGCGACTCTCGGGCGACGATGCGGTCGAATGCGCGCTTCTGCGAAGGAACGGCGAAGACGAAGTGGTGCGATGTCGGACCCGTCCAGACGTCGGTGATGCTGTGATCGGGTCGGGAGATCCACGCCGTCTGGCCCGCCGGGATGGACTGGCCTTCGGTCGGCGCCGGGAGCCGGTGACCGTTTAGGACGATCGTGGCCGGCGGCCCACCGCCGGCTGAGCGGACGGGCGCTGCCGCAACCGACCGGTAGACGGGCGCGCTCAGCTGCGTCCAGATCGTGTGCGCCGCGCCGGAGGCGTACGCGCCCGGATGCTTGCGAATGGCCTCGAACGCCGCCTCTCGCAGGATCGAGTAAGCGCTGTTCCAACCCCACGTCTCGTCGGACAGCGTGTACAGGTCCTCGTGCATCCGGAAGCTCGGGGACGAGAAGAACGAGTCGAGCGTGATGCCGTACGACCGGTACGGGTCGCGCGTCAGGAGGTGACGCTGGACCGCCGTGGCCAGCCGTCGTGACGCTGCGCCGTTCTCCGGCGCCACGATTTTGGCCCGCAGGAACACCTGGTAGAAGGGGACGAGGGCGTTGCCGCCGCGAGCGAGCGTGTAGTCGCCGTAGCGCCAGCCGTTTTGCAGCGACCAGGCCGCCAACGGGACGATTGCCGCCACGGCGAACGCCGTTGTCCACCACAGCCGCTCCCGCCAGCGGCCGGGTTGCACGAGCGGGAACAGGGCGATAACGAGGAGCACCGCATTCCCGGGGCGGGTCAAAGCGAGTAGCGCGACACCGAGACCGACGAGCGCGAAGCGCCCCACCGAAGGCGTCCGCGTCGCACGGGTAACCGCCAGGGCGAAGCCGGCGAATACCGTCGCCATGACGGGTTCGCTCGCGAGCTCGTGGAAGATCAGCGCGTAGCCGGGGAAGATCAGTAGGGCAACCGCCGTGACGATTGCGGCCCGTCGCCCGAAATGGAGAGCGGCGGCGCTCCACAGGACGATCGAGCTCGCGTACAACACCGCAGCGAACGGCTCCGCAAGCGAACCGTGGTGGACGTCGAGCGAGCCTCCGACGACGACGCCGGTCAGCGGCGTGCGGAAGAGCGGCGCCCACGGCAGCGGCGGATGCCGATCGAGGAGCTGCACGTACGACAGGAGGTACTCGTCGACGTCCCGGCCGCCGACGAGTGGCCAGGCGAGCGCCTCGAGCGCGTAGACGCCGAGCGCGACGGCAAACAGCAAGAGCGCCCCGCGCCACGTCCCCGCAAGCGTCTCCAGCCGACCCAATCCGTGCCGAAGGATCCGCGGCGTCCGAGGGAAGCGCACAGGCGCCTAGGGTAGCGCCAGCCTCAGCCGGCACACGGCGTATCGAGAAGCTGCTGGTTGGACCTGGCGTTCTCGACTCGAACCGAGGGGCCGGCATCCCACAGCACGAGATTTGGCAGCATCCCGGTCGTAAGCCGGCGGCCATGAATGCGCACGCCCGGCGGTGCCGCCACGTAGCGCGTTGTCAACGCCGCGTCGGTCGGCCCGACGAGCACACCGTCGGCACGCACGTCGAGAGTGACGCCAACGGTCGCAGCTGTGCGAACCGAGCGGTTGAAGAAATCAGTTTCGAGAGCGGCGAAACGTTCCTCGGCGGCACGAGGGCAGCTCCGGGCGACGATCAGCACGATGACGTTTGCGTCCTGCCCGACCCTGTCGTCGACCCACGAGCGAGAGGCGGGCTCGCCGATCCCATAGGTCGTCGAGTCGACGAACGCGGATCTCCAGCTGAGGGACAGGTTGGCGGCCAGGACGAGGGCCACCACACCTGCGGGGATCCACCGCCGGCGGCGCGAGGCCAGCATTACCGTTGCGACTGCGACGACGGCGAACAGCACGCCGGCGCCGCGCAGCGAGACGAGCGGGAGCTGCGCTACTACGGAGTCGATCTTTTGCCAGGCACCCGTCGACACCGCCTCGAAGCGGCGGAACCAGCTCCGCCCGCCGATCACGTCGTATGGCAGCGTTGCGACCACGAGAATGGCCGTGGCGGCGCCGAGAGCGATCTCCTTCACCGGTCGCGGCATCCCGTCATGGAGCCAGGCGACAAAGGCGATCAGCCACAGCGGTACGAGGTAGAACAGGTAGCGGTCGTAGAGCAGCCCTAGACCAGCCGACGTGCTGGCGAACGCCGCGATCAATCCGATTCCGACCAGATTCTGTGCGACGAACTGCGCGAGGAGCGCTGCGGCCCGGTGGTCGCTCGCGCGCGCCCGTGATCGCCAACGGGCGACGACGACCGGTGCGACGATAACCGGTACGGCTCCGAGGTAGAGAGTGAGGACGCCGGCGTGATACGCGAACCATTTCGCGACCTGGAGCGGATTGTAGGACTGCGCGAGGACCGAGTAGGAGCCCAGGGATCGACCGACGCCGTGGCCGTGGAACAAGGGCCACGCGAGCCAGACGAGCCCGGCTGCAACCGAGACTGCTGTCGGCCACACCGCGGCCCGCCGCGTGGCCAGAAGCCGACGCCGATCCGGCGACACGAGAACGAGCAGGCCGAGCCCGACGAGGTACGCGACGTAGAGCGCGATGAGCTGGGGGCGCGTCGCGATTGCGACGAGCATCACGGCGAGGGCCGTCGCCTGGCGAGTCACGGTCGGCCGCTCATACACCAGGGACACGAGGTAGATCGACCAGCAGGCGAGGAGGTACCCGAGGCCTTCGGTCATCGTGACGGAGGCGTACATCGTCGACGGGATGGCCGCCGAGAGCGCAACGACCGCGACACTCGGCCAAGGCGGGAGGGTTCGTCGCGCCAGCAGGTAGATCGGAACCGCAGCCAGCCCGAAGAACAGCGAGTTCGCCACCTTCGCGAGCTCGTATGCGCCCTCCTGATCCCGGGTCAGACGGACGAAGGCGCTGAGTAACGCGGGGTACACCGGCCCATACCCCCAGGGCGTCCCCTCGAATTGGAGACCGCGTCCCTGGGCGAGCGACACTCCCACCTTCATGTAGTACAGCTCGTCCATGAAGAACCGCGGCACGGTTGCCGCGTAGCCCAGCGACGCCCAGAGGGCAAACGACCCGACCGCTATCAGGGTGACTGCGGCGCGTGGAGAGACACGTTCTCCGCGCGGCCGTATGCTCAACGCAGACCCCGGTCCGCCATGCGTCTGGCGCCGACAAGACCGGCCGCCCCGAACACGATCAACGCGGGAATCACCGGGACAGCGAACTCGATGATGGCGTAGTCGGACAATGCGTCGAAGACGACAACCAGCAAGGCTGAGACGACGACAGCCACTGCAGTCGATGCGCGTGCTGGGCGCCGGATGAGGATTCCGGCGAGTCCCACGACGAGCCAGAGGAGCGCCGGCGGGAAGAGCTTGGACGAGCGGGAGAGCTGACGGGTCAGCGTTTCGTTCCCGGCGTAGGGCGGAACCTTCGCGCCGAGCCGGCTTGCTGCGGCTTGCACGGCGTTGTAGCGGGTCTGCTGGCTCGGTTTTGCGAACACGAGGTGATGCTCGGTGGCCGAGGTCCACACCTCGCGGATGTGGCCGTCGGGCGTCGCGAGGTACGCACCCTCGTGGGCGGTCGGCACCAGATCGCCTTCTGACGGACGTGGCAGCTGCTTCGGGTTGGAGGCATCTGCACCGCTTGCGGCCGTCGGCGTCCTCGGGAGGGCAACGAAGAGCGGGTGCCAGAGCTCGAAGAAGAGCGTGTGGCCGACACCTCGCGCGTAGGTCCCGGGGTGCGCGCGAACCGCCTCGATGCCTGCGCGGAACAGGACGCCGTAGTTGCTGTCCCAGCCCATCGATCCTCCCGAGCCCCGGTCAGAGAGACTCAGCAGGTCGGCGAACTCGCGATCCTTGCCGCGCGAGAAGAACGCCTCGGA
>JBBQPW010000144.1:0-6270 GCA_038216845.1 Gaiellales bacterium
CTGTCAGAGCAGTTCGAGGTCAGCAGGACGCCGGTGCGCGAGGCTTTGCGGCGGCTGGCTGCGCTCGGGATCGTCTCGTTCGAGCCGAACCGCGGTGTCCGCGTGCGTTCGATCTCGACAGGAGAGCTGCGCGAGGCGTTCCTCGTGCGCGCCGAGCTGGAGGCGCTCGCGACCGAGGCCGCGACGCCGCGGATGACGCCGGCCGATCTCGCCGCGCTCGACGCTGCGGAGAAGCGCTTCTCCGAGCTCACCGCCGTGCTGCGCGAGCAGGCGGGTCGACCGGAGCCGGGCGACTCGACGTTGTTCGTCGAGTGGATGCAGGCGAACTACGCGTTCCACGACGTGATCTACGCGGCAGCCGACCTCCCGCTCGTAGAGCGACTTGCGAAGGGCGCGAGGCGTACATTCCTCAGCAGCCGGGTGTGGAGTGCGAAGGCCGAGTTCGACGACCTCTATGTGAAGAACGACCTCCAGCATCGCGCGATCCGCGAGGCGATCGCTGCGGGCAGCGCGCAGGCTGCCCGCGTGGTTGCCAAGGAGCATGTGCTCTCCTCGGGCCGGCTCATCGAGACCGTCCTCGACTCGCTCGGAGCCCAGGAACGCTAGTCGCTTGGCGCTGGCTCGACGTCGTGGATGAACCAGAGCCGTTTGCCGGTCTGCGATGTCGTATGGGCTTGGACGGTGACCTGCCCCAGATCCGGGTACTCGGCGACCTCGGGGAACTGGCGAGTCGACACCATCAGATACCGCGTTGGCGCGTCCGTCTCGTTGGAAAGCCTGTGGGCTCCGTCCGCTCCAATCGGGAACTGCACCACCTCCGCCTTCCTCGAGTTGGCGGCTCCCTTCGCCGGTGCGGAGGGTCGTGGTGCCGCGCAGCACCACGAGCAACTCCTCGGCCGCGTGGGGAAGTGGAACGGAGCCCAGTTGCCGGGCCGAGTTCGTAACGCTCGCGCCGAGCCGGTCGCCGCGCGGTAGGCGCATCCCTCGTCCGCCGCGTCCCGACCAGTCTTCGCCGGGATCCCACTCGTTCTCCAGATGGTGTCGTCACCCACCGGTCGCGAACCTACAACGGAGGCCGGCGCCCTGACAATGGCGAGGAGCGTGGTCGCCCGCCGACGCCGAGGATGGCGAGCGCCGCAAAGATCAGAACCGCTCCTGCGGCGTCGAGCGCACCGAAAGCCTCCTCGAGTGCGAGGACGCCGAGCGCGGTCGCGGTCAATGGCTCCGCTAACACGAGTGTCGCGACCTCCGATGCCGGGAGATGTGTCAGGCCTCGGGCGAACAGGACGTAGGCGGCGGCCGTTGGGAAGATCCCGAGGTAGATCGCCACAGCGATGCCGGACCTGCTGCCGAGCCAGCCGGTGCCAGCCCCGATGAGAACGGGGATCAGGAGCACAGCGGCGGTGCCAAATGTGAGACCCATGACGCCGACAGGGGCATGGCCGGCGCGGATCAGCCGTTTGGCGATCACGGTGTACGTCGCGTACCCCGCACCCGCGACGAGGGCCAACCCGATTCCGGCGACATCGGCGGATGCACCGCCCGACAGTGTTAACAGCGCGACGCCGGCAGTCGCGATCGCGGTCGCCAGTGCCCAGCGCGGGCGGGGCCAGACGCCGTCCGCGAGGCGTTCGAACACTCCGACGAAAACAGGCCCGGAGCCGATCGCGACGATCGCGCCGACCGCGACCCCGGTCCGGTCGACGGCTTCGAAGAACGAGAGCTGGTACACCGCGACACCGACTCCCGCGCTGACGACGAGCGCGATCGGCCACGGCCCGCGCAGAGCACCGGTCGCAGCGGCGAGCGCTGCCAACAATGCTCCGCCGACTACGATGCGCGCGGCACCGACGCTGAGCGGGGAAGCCGAATCGGGCCCGAGGACGAGCGCCGTCCCGGTCGTCCCGAAGAGGACGGCGGCGAGTAGCACCTCGAGTCGCGCGCGCGTCATCGCGTGGGAACGAGCCCTCAGGCCCAGAATGTCTCGAACGCGGCGAGATCGGTCGGCAGGGCCAGGACGGTCTCCACCTGGCCGTCGCGAAACGTGAAGAGCAGCAGTTGGTCGAGGTCGAGTTCGAGGCCATGGCGTTCTCCCGACGCGCGATAGAGCGCCGCCGCCCGTTCGTCCGACGAGAGAACGTCGATCAGCCGCGAGCTGTACGTGCCGCCGGTCTCCTTCGGCAGCCGACCCAGGAAGGCAAAGATGGCGTCCCGGCCGGCGTACGACCCGGCCATGACGCTGGCGCCGGGCACACACCAGACTGCGTCTTCGGCAAACAGCCCGCGGAGCGCGAATCCGTCCTTGCGGGCGAACGCGTCGAAGATCCGCCTGACGATCTCGTCGTTGTCAGCTGCCGTCACGCCCGCGCTCCCAACGGTCGATCAGGCTCTCGACGTGGCGACGCTGCACATCGGTGAACGAGAACCGTGGCAGCAGTCGCCTGACCTCCCGCGGGTCGTCGGCCGCCACCGCCGCCTCCAGCCGTTCCCTCAAGGGTGTGGGCTGGCGCAGCTGCCTGTGGAGCCACCGCAGCAGGCTCACGGTTGCCTGGTCGGTCATGCGCAGGCAGGCTACCCGGTTGGATGGGGCGTTCTTCAACACCGATCGACTCGATCATGAGAGCGGGGGTCGATCTCGGCGGCACGAAGATTCAGGCAGTTATCACCGATGGTCGCGCCGAGGTGTTCGGCCAGGCGCGACGGGAAACCCCTCGAGAGGGCGGGGCGGAAGCCGTCGTAGGCGAGATCGCGGCGACGGTCCGCGACGCGCTGGCCGACCTCGGTGTCGGCCCGTCCGCTCTCGAGGGTATCGGCGTCGGTGCGCCGGGCAGCATCGATCCGGCTGCCGGGATCGTGGTCAAGGTCTCGAACATCGCCGGCTGGGATGCACCCTTCGCTCTCGGGCCCGCGCTCGCCGCCGAGTTGGGCACAGCGGTCACGATCGGCAATGACGTCAACGGGGCGGTGCTGGCCGAGCACCGCTTCGGTGCCGGCCGCGGCTACAACTCGTTTCTCGGCGTCTTCTGGGGAACCGGCGTTGGCGGCGGCGTCTTCATCGACGGGCGGATGCTCGTCGGCCGCGGCTCGGCTGGCGAGATCGGTCACATGTGCGCCAAGCCCGGCGGGCGGCTCTGCAACTGCGGCCTCGAAGGTTGCGTCGAGGCCTACGCGGGCCGCGGGTCCATGGAGGCGCACGCCCGCGAGATCGCCAAGCATCGCAACACGGTCCTCTTCAAGATCATGGAGGAGCGAGGTCGCGACAGGCTGACGAGCGGTATCTGGCTGCGCGCGCTCGAGCACGAGGACAAGGTCGCGGAGGAGTTGTTGCTCCGTGCCGTCGAGGCGCTTGGGGTTGGCATCGGCTCCGCTGTCGCGTTGCTCGATGTCGAGGCCGTCGTCGTCGGCGGCGGGCTCGGGCAGCGGCTCGGCGCCCCGTGGCTCGAACGGATCGAAGAGGCAGCCGCGAAGCACACCTTCTCCGCGGAGCGTCCCGCGTACCGGCTCGCGGAGCTCGGTGACCTCGGCGGCGCCATCGGCGCCAGCCTGTTCGTCGCGTGAAAGCCGTCCTCGTCACCGGAGCCGCGCGCGGGCTCGGCGCGGCGGTCGTGGAACGGCTGCGGACAGACGGCTATGCGGTGTTGGCGACAGACCTTCGAGCAACGTCGGGGATCGCGGGTTTGGATGTTCGTGTGCCCGACCAGTGGGCAGCTGCGGCGGAAGCGCTCGTAGCACTCGGCGAGACGTGGGCGCTCGTCAACTGCGCCGCTCGCACGGTCGTGCGCGAACTGTTTGCGATCGATGCGGAGGAGTGGGACGACGTGCTCGCGACGAACCTCCGCGGGCCGTTCCTCGGCGTTCAGGCGATCGGCCGCCTGTTGCAGGAGCGGGGTGGCGGCAGGATCGTGAACATCGCGTCCGATTCGGCGTTCCGCGGCGTCGGCGTCACAGGCGCCCACTACGCAGCGTCGAAGGCGGGACTGATCACGTTGACGCGCCGTGCTGCGGCGGCGCTTGCCGGCTCCGGTGTGATGGTCAACGCGATCGCACCCGGAACGCTCGACGGTGAGACGGTGCGCGAGTTGGCCGGCAGCCAGCTCGAGGCGATGGCGTCCGCCGTTCCGCTCGGCCGGCTCGGTGGCTTGGACGAGATCGCCGGCGTCGTCTCGTGGCTGTTGTCGGCCGATGCCTCGTACGTCACTGGCGCGACAATTCTCGTTGACGGCGGCGCCAGTCTTTAGGACTGCGGCAATCCACGTCGGAGCAGGCCGAGCAGATTCGCTCCGGTCACGCATTCGATGTCGCCGGCCGACCAGCCATGCGTGGTGAGCGCGTCGGCGAGCGCCGGATAGTCCTCCGGTCCGGCCAGCCCGTCGATCGCCGAGCCCTCTTCGAGGCCTGCCGGCATCAGGCCGTCCGGCAGTGGTCCGGATGAGGGAAGGACGCGCGAGAGTCGTTGCACGAAGTCGCCGCCCAGGCACACACGCTCGATACCCATCACGGAGGCGGCATGCTCGAGATGGTCGATCACACGGGCAATCGTGCGCCGCTCGTGGTCGATCGCGAGCGGGTGGAGCATGATGCCGAGCAGGCCACCGCGCGCTGCGAGCGCACGCATCTGCTCGTCGGTGATGTTCCGCGGATGGTCGTTCACCGCTCGACACCCGGCGTGCGACACGAGCACCGGCGCGTCGCCGATCCTCCCGAGCACGTCTGCGAACGTTGCCGGCGAGGCATGGGCGAGATCGAGGATCACCCCCAACCCGGTGAGACGCTCGACGAGCCGCTCGCCGAGTTTCGACAGACCGCCGGTCTCGGCCGCGCCGTCCGCGTAGGGGTTGCGCCGGTTCCACGTCAGCGATGCCATGCGGACGCCGAGCTCCCAGAACGCGTCGGCCGGCCAGACCTCGTAGCCGAACTCCTCGACGCCTTCCAGCGACAGGACGAGGCCGATCCGTTCGCCGCTCTCGACCTCGTCGAGATCGCCGGCCGAGCGCACCGCCAGCACGCGATCGGAGTTCTCCCGCGCCGCCCGCAGGAACGACGTCGCCTGCGCGAGCGCCTCGCGCAGCGTCCCTTCCGGTTGCCGCTCCAGCGCGACGAAGATCGGGCACACCTGCAGGCCGAGGCCGCCGGCGGCGAGGAGCGGGAGCCAGGTTCGCTCGAAGACGTCGGCTTCGCCGAGCCGGTGCTCCCGGTAGGCGAGCTCGAGGAGAAGGTCGGTGTGGGCATCGGCGATCACTCGTCAGTCACCATCGGGCCGCGATCATCGCAGCTGAGAGCGCGACGCTCGCGGACCGACGCTGACTTTGACAGTTTGACTTTCATCGTTGACTTTCACCCTTGAGCGGGTTAGTTTGCCCGCCGACCATACAAACCCACTTGTGCGCGCGGGATTTGCAGCGTCGACGATGACACCAAGGCCCACCACATGACGTTCGAGCGGGGCCGCCACGCGGCTGTGCGGGCCGATCAGACGACCGTCCGCCGCGCGAATCTCGGGGTGGTGCTGAGACACATCGCGGAGGGCGAGCCGTGCTCCCGGGCCCGTGTCGCCGCAGAGACGGGGTTGACGCGCGGGACCGTGTCGAGCCTGGTGGGCGAGTTGATCGACCTCCGTCTGCTGCGCGAGACGGGCGAGGACGAGAGCCCGGGTCGCGTGGGTCGCCCCGCGCAGACGCTCGAGCTCGCGGACACGGCAGCCGCGGTCGGGCTCGAGGTGAACGTCGACTATCTCGCGGTGTCACTCGAGGATCTGACCGGCCAGATCAGATTCGAGCGACAGGTCTTCGTCGACAACCGCCGATCGGCACCGGGCCCGGTCCTCGACCGACTCGTGCGCATGGCGCGACAGGCCCTCGACGAGGCCGAGCGCCAGGGTCTGCTCGTCGTCGGGGCAGGGGTCGCCGTCCCGGGTCTCGTGGGGTCGGAAGCGGACGTCGTGTTGCGCGCGCCAAATCTCGGTTGGACGGGGGTTCCTGTCGCGAGCGAGCTCCGCAAGCGTCTGCCGAGCCTGCCAGTTCGCATCGAGAACGAGGCGAACCTCGCTGCGCTCGCAGAGCATTGGCTCGGAAATGCGCGGAGCTCCCGGAACTTCATCTTCGTGTTCGGCGAGATCGGCGTTGGTAGTGGCATCTTCGTCGACGGAGAGCTGTTCCGCGGTGCGCACGGATTCGGCGGCGAGTTCGGGCACATGACCGTCGATCTCGCGGGCGGGGCATTGTGCGCCTGCGGGAGCCGCGGCTGCCTGGAGACGGTTGTCGGGCAGGAGGT
>JBBQPW010000145.1:0-6263 GCA_038216845.1 Gaiellales bacterium
ACCGGTCGGGAGAACATCTTCCTGAACGGGTCGATCCTCGGCATGAAGCGCCGCGAGATCGGGCTGAAGCTGCCGGAGATCATCGACTTCGCCGGCGTCGAGAAGTTCATCGACACGCCCGTCAAGCGCTACTCGAGCGGCATGTACGTCCGGCTCGCGTTCTCGGTTGCTGCGCATCTCGAACCGGAGATCCTGCTCGTCGACGAGGTGCTCGCCGTCGGCGACTCGGAGTTCCAGCGCCGCTGTCTTGGCCGCATGGAGGACATTGGCGCCTCCGGGCGCACGGTTCTCTTCGTCTCGCACAACATGCAGGCGATGACGCGGCTCTGTGATCGCGTGATTCTGCTCGACGGCGGGCAGGTGGTGGAGGACGGCGAGAGCTCGGCGGTCGTCGCGCACTACCTCCAGTCTGGCCTCGGGACAGGTTCGACGCGAGCCTGGCCGGATATGGACACGGCGCCCGGCGACGATCTCGTCCGGCTTCGCTCCGTGCGGATCGTCGACGAGCACGGTGGGCAGCTCGATGCAGTCGATGTGCGCCAGAAGATCGGGATCGAGGTCGGCTTCCGCGTCCTTCGCGCCGGTGAGCCGGTGTTTCCGAAGCTCAAGGTGCTCGACCGGCAGGGCGCAGTCGCGTTCAACGTCATGGACACCACGGAGCGTTGGCGCACGCCGTCGCCGCCGGGCGACTACGTCAGCACGGCGTGGGTGCCGACCAACCTGCTCAACGAGGGGCTGACCGCCGTCGACGTCTCGATCTGCTCGATGGGCTCGCCGAAGCTCTTCCCGCACGCCTCCGAGCGATCCGCAGTCGCGTTCCACGTCCAGGACCCGGGGCTTGGCGACTCTTCCCGCGGGGAGTTCTCGGGCCAGTGGACCGGAGCCGTCCGCCCACTGCTCGACTGGACCGTCGAGCGCGGTTGAGGAACAGATGATTGATGCCACAGGGTCGTCCGCCCCGGGGCGCGAGCTGGGTGTTCTGGGGTGCGGCGGGGTGGGCTCGTCGATGCTGGTGGCATCGGTGAGATCGAACCGACGCGAAGCGGCAGCGGTAGAACGGGAGCGACCTAGGACGGCCAGATCGTGCAGCCGGGCGCGCGAGACCGTGGCATCAATCGTCTAGGTCGTCGCGAAGCGGGCGGCCGGGTCGGCCGGAGCGCCCGCGAGCTTGTAGTTCCGCTCCGAGAGAGCCTTGAGCGACGCTGGTGAGCAGTACGTCGCCGTCGCGAGCGCGCGGGGTCGCTCGGTTGCGAAGCCGCCGCGGTGCAGCCCGCTTGTGTTGCAGAGGATGACGGTGCCGCGCGGCGCGGTGAACGTCTGGATCGCGTCGGCCGGGACGTGCTTGTTGACCTCTTCCTCCGTGAACCGGCCGGTGCGCATCGGCGCCCATTGCCGGGTCTCCTTGTGACGACCGCCGGGTTGGCTGCCGCCGACGTACTCGAACGGGCCGGCGCTCGCGTCGACGTCGACGAGGTAGAGGAACGCCTTCAGCAGGTGCTGGTCGTCGAAGTCGCGGTGCCAGAGCTGGGAGGCGGTGCGCTCGGCGCCGACGGGTTGCGGCGCCGTGTACCACAGGTCGACGTAGGACAGCTTCGCCCACATCCGCAGGTAGCTGTTTGCGATGTCGAGAAGCCGTCGCGAGATACAGGCGCGGAACCACGCGTCGCGCGTCGGGTCGAGCGTGACGCTCTCGAAGCTGTAGGCGCGTACGACGAACTCCTTGCCTGCGCGCCGGCGCAGGGTCGCCTCCGCTCCTTCGGCCTCGCTCGCGAGCCCGCGCTCGGTGTCGGCGACGAACGCATCGCCTTGCGCGAGCACCGCCGACCGGAGCTCTTCGTCGGGAAGCAGCTCCTCGAACGGAACGACGACGAAGCCATCGGCGTCGAGTGCGTCGACGATCCGCCGCTGTGTCTCGTCGAGATCGACGTGCGCGCCGGAGAAGAGCCGGCGGCTCGAGCGGTTGGCGAGCGCGCGGTCGTGGAGCTTGTAGGTCGTCGCGATCCCTCGCCGCTCGAGGGCGTTGGCGACGTGCGTGACACGGGCGGCGAGGTGTGTGCGTTGGCGGTGCATTCGACCGCGTTAGGCTAGCGCCATGGCTCGGATGGTGCCTCCGGCCGCCGCAGCCGGCTCCGATCAACCATCTAGGCGCGATTCGGGATCGTTCGACGCCTTCGTCTGTTACCGCGAGTCGCCCCAACGACGGGCCGCACTGGCGGCGGAGCTTGGTTCGCCCGAGCGCTATCTGCTCTTCGGCCTCGACGAGCTGGCCGGACGAGGCGTCCGCGTGCAGCACAACCTCGAGCGGCAGGGCGCGCCCACGTGGGCGCGCCCTGCGGACAACGTGCTCAACCGTCTCGTCTGGCGTGGAGGGGGGTATGGCGGAGACTTCTACAGCGTCCTGCCCAGCCTGCGACGGCTGAACGCGGCGGACGTCGTGTTCTCGACCGTGGACACCGTCGGGCTGCCGCTCGTGCTGCTGCGGCGCGCAGGATTGGTACGGCGGCCGCTGGTCTACGTCTCGATCGGCCTGCCCGAGCGTCTTGGGAAGCTCCGCGGTGCGGGTGCCTCACGCCGCTACGCCGCGGCTCTCCGACGGGTGACGAGCATCGTCGCCTACAGCGAGTACGAGGCGGCGCTGCTGCGCGAGGTGGTGGGCGAAGACCCGGCCGCTCCACCCGTGACCTTCGTCCCGTTCGGAGTCGACGTCGACCGGTTCCAGCCGCTACCGGGGGTCGAGCAAGACTTCGACGTCGTCTCGATCGGCGCCGATCCACATCGCGACTTCCCGCTGCTCGTACGCATCGCCGCCCGACACCCCGAGTGGCGGCTCCGGATCGTCGGCGGTGCCGTAGGTGTTCGCGACCTCGGCCCGTTGCCGGCGAATGTCCAGGTCGAGGTCGACATTCCGCTCCCCGAGGTGCGTGATCGCCTTGCGCGCTCACGAGTGGTCGCTCTGCCCGTGCGTGCGAACAGCTATTCGGGCGCGACGACGGTGCTGCTCCAGGCGATGGCGATGGGCAAGCCGGTCGTCGTCTCGCGGACGCCTGCGATCGCAACCGGGTATGGGTTGGCTGACGGCGAGAATTGCGTGCTCGTCGAGCCGGGCGACGAGACTGCGTTCGAGCGTGCGCTCCTTAGTGTGCTCGCCGACGATACGTGGGCCGCCGCACTCGGCGCCGCAGCGCGGCGTCTCGTCCAGGCTGAGCTCTCGTGGGCGCGCTACGTGGACGCCATCCACGCGGCACTCGCGGCCGCGGTTGCGCGACACTGACAGCTGTGGACGCACGATCGCTGCTCCGTTCCGCGCGCCGGCAGGCGAACGGCCTCCGCGGCCGCGCCAGAACGGAATCGGATTGGCTCAGAAGCCGGACCGAAAGGGCCGACATCGCGATCTTCCACGAGTTTCTGCCACCACCGACCGGCGGCGGGAGCCAGTTCCTGCGCGCGCTGACAGGCGAGTTTCGCCGGCGCGCGCTCGAGGTGGAGCTGAACCGCATCTCGGGCGCAACCCCGGTCTGCCTCTTCAACTCGTTCAACTTCGAGTTCGCCCGGTTGCAGCGCTTCGCACGCGCCGACTGCCGCCTCGTGCACCGCGTGGACGGGCCAATCGGCACGTACCGCGGCTTCGACGACGGCACCGACCGGCGCATCCTCGAGATCAATCATTCGCTTGCGCGCGCAACCGTTCTCCAGTCGAGCTACAGCCTCGAGCGGCATCTCGAGCTGGGGCTCGACCTGCGCGCGCCTGTCGTCATCTCGAACGCAGTCGACCCGGCGATCTTCCATCCGCCGGCTACGCGTGAGCCGCTTGCCGGTCGGCGCGTGCGCATCGTGGCGTCGAGCTGGTCAGACAATCCGCGGAAGGGTGCGGCGACGCTCGAGTGGCTCGATCGCAACCTCGATCACGATCGGTTTCAACTGATGTTCGTCGGCCGCGCGTCGGTCGCTCTGGGGCGATCCACGATGATCCCCGCCCTGCCGTCCGATGCGCTCGCCGAGTTGCTCCGCTCGCAGGATCTCTATCTCGCTGCGAGCCTCGACGATCCGTGCTCGAACGCGCTGCTCGAGGCGCTTGCGTGCGGGCTGCCGGCTGCGTTCGCCGACAGCGGTGGGCATCCGGAGCTCGTCGGCGAGGCGGGGCTGCCGTTTTCGTCGCCAGAGGAGCTGCCGGCCGTTGTCGAACGGCTGGCGAACGAGATTGACAGGCGCCGCGATGCGATCCGCGTGCCGTCGCTTGCGGAGGTCGCCGACCGCTACCTCGAGGTGCTCACAGGATGAGGGCGTACGGTCCTCCGGCACGTGCGGCGGCGCGCGGCCTCGTGCGTGCGCGAACTCTGCTCTGGCCGCCGGCGACACGGCTGTTCGTCGTCGGTGACGGCGGCGGCTGGTCGGTCGACGAGGACGCAGCACACATCTCCGCCACGGCGGCCAGGCTCGACATCGAGGTCGAGCCGTCCCGTTGGGCGCGTTTGGTCGAACACCAGGCCGTCTTCCACACGAGCCAGTTCGAGGCTGTCCTGCCGCGCTGGCTCGACTCGTCCAACTGGCTCGGGGTCGCCTACCTCCACGGCCGGCCGGGCACCCCCGGGATGCCCGAGTTCGATCGTTGCTTCGACACGCTGCGCGGCCGGCCGGAGCGATTTGCGCGGATCCAAGTGACGCATGAGGAGATGCACGACCTGGTGCTTTCTGCAGGTGTCGCGGCCGAGCGCGTTTTCCGGATTCCGCTCGGCATCGACATCGAGCGCTTCCCGCTCGGCGACGCGGTTTCGCGAGCGCGGGCGCGAGAGGCGCTTGGCCTGCCGGCGTCGGCTTTCGTCGTCGGCTCGTTCCAGAAGGACGGCGTCGGCTGGGCTGAGGGGCTCGAGCCGAAGCTGATCAAAGGCCCCGACACGCTTGTCAGTGCGATCGAACGACTGCGAGCGGTCGTTCCGGAACTCGTCGTTCTGCTCACCGGCCCGGCGCGCGGGTACGTCCGTCGCGAGCTCGAAGAGCGAGGGATTCCCTACCGTCATGTTGTCGCGCACTCGCGCGACGAGGTTGCGCGCGCGTACCACGCGATCGACGTGTACTTCGTTACCTCGCGTCAGGAAGGTGGCCCGAAGGCGGTGCTCGAGTCGATGGCGAGCGGCGTCCCGCTCGTGACGACGCGCGTCGGCCAGGCGACGGAGATCGTCGAGTCCGGGCGCAACGGGCTGCTCGTCGACGTGGACGATGCCGAGGCGATCGCCGTGGCCGCGGGCAGGATCCACGGTGACACGACGCTTGCCGGGTCGCTTCGCGCTGAGGGTCGGACAACGGCCGAGACGTACGCGCACGAGCGACTCGACGATGCGTGGGCGGCGCTCTTCGCGGGCTTCGGCCGGCTGAAGGACGCACATGGCGGGTAGCGCCGGTCGGTATGCGCGTGCGGCCGTGCGCTGGGCGCGACTTCTCGGCCCAGGCGGCCGGGGGCCGGGTTTGCGCGTCTTCTACGGCCACGACCGTGTGCCGGGCGCGGGCGAGCCGACGGCAGGCGGCACGGCCAAGCTCCAGAAGCTTGCCGCACGCTTTCCGAACTCGCCGCACGACTTCACCATCCTCTATCTCGGGTCGAGCGGCCTGCCACGCGACCTGCGCCCGCTGCTGTGGGCCGCGCGGCGGCGTCGCGCTCCGGTGGTTCTGAATCAGGATGGCGTCGGGTACCCCGGTTGGGCGGGTGCGCGCACCGACGAGGTCAACCTGCCGCTGCGTCGTGCGCTCCTCGCGGCTGACCGCGTTCTCTACCAGAGCGAGTTCTGCAAGCGCTCGGCCGACGAGTTCCTCGGGGAGGCGCGGGGTGCGTGGGAGGTTCTCTACAACGCGGTCGACACCGAGCTCTTCAAGCCGGCCGACGTGGCGGCGGGTGGACCGGTGCTGCTACTCGGCGGCGATCAGACGCAGGCGTACCGACTCGAGCTCGGACTGAGGACCTTCGTCGCGGTACTCCAGGAGCAGCCCGACGCGCGATTGCTCGTCACGGGGCGGATCGTCGGGGATCCGGAGCGGCTTCTCGCCGAGCTCGGGCTGCGCGATCGCGTTGAGTTCCTCGGTCGCTACGCGCAGCGTGACGCCCCGGCGATCTACAGGCGCGCGCACATCCTCCTGCACACGAAGGTCAACGACCCGTGCCCGAACGTGGTGTTGGAGGCGATGGCCTGCGGTCTGCCGATTGTCCATCCCGCTAGTGGCGGGACCGTGGAGCTCGTCGGCGACGAGGCGGGGATCGGCGTGGCGCATCCGGC